>JAFQKM010000046.1 GCA_017396925.1 Clostridia bacterium | reverse complement strand
CAAACGGCAGGTAGGCGAACTGCAGCCCGGTGAACTGGTGGTCACCATTCTGGTATCGGCTGTCGCCTCGGTGCCGCTGCAGGATGTAGACATTCCC
This sequence comes from Clostridia bacterium, assembly GCA_017396925.1. Classification (GTDB taxonomy): domain Bacteria; phylum Bacillota; class Clostridia; order Oscillospirales; family Butyricicoccaceae; genus RGIG1902. The sequence goes on along the minus strand of JAFQKM010000046.1, from coordinate 3,200 downwards.
CTGCTGCACGGACTGGTGCCCATTCTGACCCTGATGGCGGCCGAGGTCATTCTGTCGGGTTTCTGCCAGAATCACATCGGCTTTCGTCGTCTGCTGACCGGCAATCCCGTATTGGTCATCCGGGATGGGCAGCTGCTCCAGCCGGCCATCCATCGGCTGCGGCTGAGTATCGACGATATTCTGGCCAATCTGCGGCTGAACGGTATCTTTGATATTCGCGATATCAGACGGGCGCAGGTGGAGACCAACGGGCAGATCAGTGTCCTGCTTCGGGATGCACAGCAGCCGGCCACACGGGCCGACCTGGGGCTGAAAACCGATCCGACCGGCCCCTTCTATACCCTGATCTCCGACGGACGGATCATTTCCGACAATCTGAAAAGTGTGGGCCGCGATCACCGATGGCTGCAGACCGAGCTGGAACATCGCGGCGCCCGGTCGCCGAAGGAGGTCTTTTTCTTCTGTGCCGACCCCTACGGCAATATGGTTTTCTCACGAAAGGAGCCGACATGAGGGCAGGAAAAGGCAAGCTGATCCTGGCATGGGGTGTATTGCTGGCCATTCCTCTGGTCGGCTTTGCGATGCAATGGCAGATCGACCGATTATGTGATACTGTCGACCGCGGAATCGAAGCCTCACGCTCTATGGCCGAAGCCACATCCTTAGAGCAGACCGCCGATCTCTGGCAGCGCCATCAGTCCCTGCTGACCGCACTGGTCACCCACGAAGAGGTCGATGCCGTCACCGAGTCGATCCGCAAGGCTCTGGCCTTTCTCTACGCCGACAACCCCGAAGAGTTCTACGCCGCCCTCGACGAGGCTGCGGTCGACCTGGATGTTGTGCGCAAGTTTGACAAAGTTACCTTCCGCAGTATCTTTTAGACAAAAAAACACCCCGAAAGCCCCAGGCTTCCGAGGTGTTGGTATATACAGATCAACCGTTGTTTTTAAGCAGCTTATTGAGCTCGTCCATAAAGGTATTGATGTCCTTGAACTCACGGTATACCGAGGCAAAACGGACATAGGCGACCTCGTCGATATCTTTGAGGTGATCCATGGCCAGTTCACCGATATGGTCGCTCTTGACCTCACGGTTGAGAGAGTTGGAAATGGTCTGTTCGATCTCGGTGACCACCCGCTCCAGCTCGGCCAGAGGAACAGGGCGCTTTTCGCACGCCTTGACCAGGCCGCTCAGCAGCTTGCTGCGGTCAAAGACCTGACGGGAACCGTCCTTCTTGACAACGATAATGGGCAGATATTCCACCGTTTCATAGGTGGTAAAACGGCTGGCACAGGAAAGACATTCACGGCGGCGGCGGATGCTGCTGCCCTCATCGGTCGGCCTCGAGTCGACAACCTTGCTTTCCAGATAACCGCAGAAGGGACATTTCATAATGGTATTCCTCCAAAAACAGACGGTCCGCAGGCAGCCATCCTCCTGCCGCGCTGCAGACTGTGATCGGATCTTTCTATCTTTAGAAATTATACCATTAAGAAACTCAATTTTCAATACAGTCCTGCACAATATCTTCCAGCGTGATCGGTGTAACATCCATTCGCCAGAACAGCTCCAGCAATTCCATGACCGCCGCACGATCGGGAGAAATGTCCCGCACCGCCCTGCACTCGCTCCGATGATCGGAGATCTCTATGCCGTAGGTATTTACCTCTGCTCCGTCCAGCGCGATCTCCTCTTCCAGCAGATGATACTCCAACTCTAACCGCTCACCTTCCTGGTCCATGACGGTTTTATACAGCTTTACCGCGTTTCCTTCCATTGCAGCAACCTCCTCTTGCGCTCGATTGAGCTTGATTCTATTGTTGCACAGGATGCTTTACTTGTCTATGAAAACCTTTCGACGCATTTCCCGAAAAAACGAGTGGATTTCTGTTTTTTCACCGGAATCCCCGATGAAAATTGATGTTTTTGGGGGATGACATTGGACAATTCTTTTCAAAATCGCTGGAATTTACTGTATTTTATGCAATATTAATAAAAAACAGCCTCGTCCGAAGACGAGGCTGTTTCTGTTTTGTTATGTACGTTTTGCTTTGACTTGAATTAAGCCAGAGCCTTCTCGACTGCAGCCAGCTTAGCGCAGATGCAGAAGACTTCCATAGCGTCCTTCAGCTCGGAAACGGGGGGCAGCGAGGGAGCGATACGCAGGTTGCTGTCCTGAGGATCCTTGCCGAGAGGCCATGTAGCGCCGGCGTCTGTCATGACCAGACCGGCATTCTTGCACAGCTCGAAGATGCGGGAAGCGCAACCGGGCAGATCGAAGCTGACGAAATAGCCGCCCTTGGGTGTCAGCCATGTAGCGCCGATACCCTGCAGGTTCTGCTCGAGCATATCGATGACCATCTGGAACTTGGGAGCCAGGATGGCAGCGTGCTTCTTCATATGCGCCTTGACACCTTCGGCATTGCCGAAGAACTTGACGTGGCGGGCCTGGTTGATCTTGTCGGGACCGATGGCCTGAACGCCCAGCAGCTTCTTTGCCCACTTCATGTTCTTCTCGGAAGCAACCATGCAGGCAACACCGGCACCGGGATATGTGATCTTGGATGTGGAAGCAAACATGAAGATCATATCTTCGTTGTCGTGCTTCTTAGCCTCTTCGAAGATGTCGAGGATCTCGATCTCTTCGTCGGTCAGGTGGTGAACAACATAAGCGTTATCCCACATGATCTTGAAGTCCTTGGCAGCGGGCTTCAGAGCAGCAAAGCGCTGGATGACAGCGTCGGAGTAGACAGCGCCCGAGGGATTGGAGTACTTGGGAACACACCAGATGCCCTTGACAGCCTCATCCTTGACCAGCTCTTCGACCATATCCATGTCGGGGCCGTCTGCGTTCATGGGAACGGGGATCATCTCCATGCCCAGCTGCTGGCAGATGGAGAAGTGACGATCGTAACCGGGAACGGGGCACAGGAACTTGACCTTTTCCAGCTTGCTCCAGGGTGTGGAGCCGTTGCAGTCGCCAAAGACCCACAGACGCATCATGTTGTCATACATCATGGTCAGGGAGGCGTTGCCGCCGATCAGGACGTTCTCAGGCTTTGTGCCCAGCAGTTCGGCAAACAGTGCCTTGCAGGAAGGGATGCCGTCCAGGCCGCCGTAGTTACGGAGGTCGGTGCCATCCATAATGGTCTCTTCGTTTGTGGAGATGGCGGTCAGCAGGCCTGCGCTCAGGTCGAGCT
>JAFQKM010000045.1 GCA_017396925.1 Clostridia bacterium | reverse complement strand
GCACACCGGCCTCAATTCGGCCATCTTCCACTTCAAGGGCCGCACAGCCCATGCCGGCGGCGACCCCCACAACGGCCGCAGCGCTCTCGACGCAGCCGAGATCATGAGCGTCGGCGCCAACTATCTGCGCGAGCACGTCACCTCCGACGTCCGCATCCACTATGTCTACAAGGAAGCCGGCACAGCGCCCAACATCGTTCCCGACAAGGCATCTGTCTGGTATTATGTCCGCGCCTTCAACCGCGAGGCCATCGAGGATACCTATGACCGTCTGGTCAAGGTCGCCGAGGGCGCTGCCCACATGACCGAGACCGAGCTGGAGATCGAGTTCCTGGGCGGCTGCTACAACACCCAGCCCAATATGTACATGGCCGGCATGACCTACGAGATCATGAAGGAAGTCGAGCTGCCCCAGTACACCGAAGAAGAGCTGGCCTTTGCCGATGCACTGAACAAGAACAGCCCCAACTATCAGGCTGTTCTGGCTTCGGGCAAGCTGGAGAAGGGCCCCATCTTTGAGGGCATGAGCAGTTTCCAGACCACCGATAACTACGGTTCGACCGACGTCGGCGATGTCCAGTACATCGTACCCTGCGTTCAGGTCCGCACCGCCTGCTGGAACCAGGCCGCACCCGGCCACAGCTGGCAGATCACTGCCTGCTCGGATATGGGCATCGGCTTCAAGGGCATGCTCTACGGCGCCAAGGTTATGGCTGCCGCAGCTATGGCCATGTATGAGGATCCCACCCATATCGAAAAGGCCAAGGCCGAGTTTGACGAAAAGATGAAGGTCAAGCCCTACAAGTGCCCCATCCCCAAGGAAGTACCCATTCCCCAGCCCCAGGTCTAATATCTGACCCTCGAAACGCTTCGCTGGTTTCTCGGGCCAATTAAGGCCCGCGCTGCGGCGCGGTTTCGCGGCATCTTTGCGAAGATGCACGCGGGTTAGGGAGTTTTCGGTCGGCGCATGTCCGCCCGAAAACAAGACTTGATAAAAGCCTTTGATTTACGAGTGGCCGGCGCGCGGCGCAGAAGCGCCGTTTGAGGGGCCTGTTTATCGGCGTGCATATTTTATGTCCCCTCGGAGAGTCGAAGGGGGCATTCGGGGGAAACAGATGTTTCCGCCCGAAGATCGCGTTGGCGGCAATGCCGCCGGCACCGACCTTCCGCAGAAGGTCGCGCGATCAGAGTGCATGTCGCCCGAAAACAAATAGGATAAAAGATCCTCATTTCGCCAAATGTTCGGCGCGCGGCACAGAAGTGCCGTAGGGGTTCTTCGGTTTCTCGGGCCACAATAGAATAAAGATAAAAATCCCCGGACATGTGCCGGGGATTTTTGCACCGGAAAAGGAAGGAGCCTGTTGGCAAATCTGCATTTTGAAGGTATAATGAAGATACAGTAAAAGGGGAGGGCCATACACCTCCCGGAGAAAGGAAGTAAAAACGTATGAACAACTACACAACCGCACTGAACGCCGTTGAGGCTGCATCGGGCAAGCTGATCGAGCTGGCCGACAAGATCTGGGCCACACCCGAGGTCGCCTTTACCGAAGTCAACGCCTGTGCATGGACCGCCGAAGTTCTGAAGGAATACGGTTTTGAGGTCGAGGTCGGCGTCTATGGCATGCCCACAGCCATCCGCGCCACATGGGGCAGCGGCCATCCCGTTGTCGGTTTCCTGGGCGAGTATGACGCACTGCCCGGCATGAGCCAGAAGCTGGTCGAGTGCAAGGATCCCATCGTTCCCGGCGGTGCAGGCCACGGCTGCGCACACAACCTGCTGGGTGTTACCTGCCTGGGCGGCGCCATCGGCATGAAGGCCGAGATGGAAGCCAAGAATCTGCCCGGCACCATCGTTTTCTATGGCTGCCCCGGTGAAGAACAGCTGACCGGCAAGGTCTTTATGGCCCGCGAGGGCGCTTTTTCTGAGCTGGATGTTGCCATGGGCTGGCACGGCGGCACCATGAATGCGGTATCGATTGCCGATATGCCCGGTATGAACAGCGCCATCTTCCACTTCAAGGGCCGTACAGCCCACGCCGGCGGCGACCCCCACAACGGCCGTTCTGCACTGGATGCTGCCGAACTGATGAGCGTCGGTACCCAGTATCTGCGCGAGCACGTCACCTCCGACGTCCGCATCCATTATTCCTATAAGGAAGCCGGCACAGCCCCCAACATCGTCCCCGACAAGGCTGTTGTCTGGTATTATGTCCGTGCAGCCAGCCGTGAAGCCGTTGAGGATACCTATGCACGCCTGGTTAAGGTTGCCGAGGGTGCTGCCCACATGACCGAGACCGAGGTCGAGATCGAGTTCCTGGGCGGCTGCTACAACACCATGGGCAACAAGGTCCTGGCCGAGGTCGCAGCCGATGTCATGGCCAAGATCGGTGTTCCCGAATACACAGCCGAGGAGCTGGAGTTTGCCCACAAGCTCAATCTGGCCAGCCCCATGTATGAGAAGATGAAGGCCGCAGGCGCACTGGACGGCGCACCCATCTGCGATCAGATGCTGGGCGTACGCGGCGGCGCTGCCTTTGCCTCCACCGATGTTGGCGACGTCATGCACATCGTTCCCACCCTCGAGGTCAACACCGCCTCCAGCAACATTGCCGCTCCCGGCCACAGCTGGCAGGTCACTGCCTGCGCCGGTATGTCGATCGGCCATAAGGCTATGATCCTGGGCGCCAAGACACTGGCCGTCACCGGTGCCAAGCTGTGCGAGGATCCTGCCATTGTCGAAGCTGCCAAGGCCGAGTTCAACCAGAAGATGAACGGCAAGACCTATAAGTGCCCCATTCCCGCCGAGATTCCCCTGCCTTATAAGAAGTAAGAAATAGTACCGGCCCTCTGATGCAAATCGGGGGGCTGTTTTTATCGCAGGGATGGGGCACGGCCCAATGGGCCGCGCCGCCGATGCGGCGATGATTTCCGTGCAATTCATTTGCCGGAAATCTATTGAATGAGAAGGGGACCAAGCAAAAGGATAACAGCCCTCCGGTTTTCGGAGGGCTGTTTTCGTTGGAAGAGGGGATAGAAGAGTATTATTTTTATCTATTCTGTTGGCAAATCACCGCTTTACCTGTATAATACAATTAGAAGCGAGATCCATACAGAGACATATTATATCCGGAAGAAAACAAGATACAGAAAAAGGAGGGTCATACTATGTTGAACACAGCTGCAGGCCGCATAATCGAAGCGGAGAAAGAAAATCTCATTGCGTTGGCCGATAAGATCTGGGAATGTCCGGAAACAGCTTATAACGAGGTCAATGCCTGCCAATGGATGGCTGAAGCACTGAGAAACTACGGCTTTGAAGTAGAAGTCGGACATGCCAACCTGCCCACGGCGATCAGAGCCACATGGGGTCATGGACATCCTGTGATCGGTGTTCTTGGCGAATATGATGCATTGCCCGGCATGAGCCAAAAGGTCTCCACCGAAAAGGAGCCGATCATTTCCGGTGGTGCCGGTCAGGGCTGCGCACATAATCTCCTTGCTGTAGCATCACTTGGTGCGGTCATCGGTATGAAGGCCGAGCTGGAGGAAAAGGGACTGGAAGGTACGGTTGTTTATTACGGCTGTCCCGGTGAAGAAGTGCTCACAGGCAAGCCGTTTATGGCTCGAGAAGGGTCTTTCCGGGATCTTGATATCTCTTTCTCTTGGCATGGCGGTATTATGAATACAGTTTCGGATGGCATAGAGGTCGGTATGAACAGTGCCATCTTCCACTTCAAGGGTCGCACAGCCCATGCCGGCGGAGATCCTCATAACGGCCGCTCAGCGCTGGATGCTGCCGAACTGATGAGCGTCGGTGCCAATTACCTGCGTGAGCATGTCACCTCCGACGTCCGCATTCATTATGTCTATAAGGAAGCGGGGACAGCGCCCAATATCGTCCCCGACAAGGCATCCGTCTGGTACTATGTTCGTGCTTTCAGCCGTGAGGCCATTGAAGATGCTTACAACCGTCTGGTCAAGATTGCTGAGGGTGCTGCACATATGACCGAGACCGAAGTGGAGATCGAGTTCCTTGGTGGCTGTTATAATACTATGAACAATAAGGTCGTTCTGCAGGCCGTTCATGAGGCCATGAACGAGACGGAACTGCCGGTTTACACAGAAGAAGAACTGGAGTTTGCCAGAAAACTGAATGAAGCCAGCCCCATGTATGCACAGCTCAAGGCTTCGGGCATGCTGGATCATGGACCTATGCATCAAGGTGTAACCGAAATCAGGCATGATCACGGATTTGTATCCGCCGATGCCGGTGATGTCATGCATATTGCGCCGACAGTCCGTCTGTGGACCGCGTGCTTCAATCTGGCAGCCCCCGGTCACAGCTGGCAGATCACATCCTGCTCGGGTATGAGCATCGGTCATAAGGGTATGCTTTACGGGGCAAAGGTCATGGCTGCAGCTGCCACAAAATTTTATGAAGATCCGGCGCGCGTTGCGGCTGCCAAGGCAGAGTTTGATGAGGCGATGAAGGGCCGTGCGTATAAGTGTCCCATCGGTCCGGAGGTGCCCATTCCCCAGCCTCAAAAATAAAAACTTCGGTCCTCATAACAGAACAGCATAATTCTGTGAACCCTCTGGTTTTCAGGGGGTTCTTTTTTTATATTTTTTACATAAAACTATTGGCAAATTACCACTTTACCGTTATACTATAATCAGAGAAAGATCCACAGCATATAGATATCAGCATAAAACAGAAAGGAGATGCGTTATGTACGGAACCATCGGTATCAACAAGATTCGCCAGGAAAAGGATAAGTTCGTCGATCTGGCACAGAAGATGTGGGACGTCCCCGAGACTGCCTACAATGAGGTCAATGCCTGCAAGTGGACCGCCGAGCTGCTGAACGAGCTGGGCTTTGAGGTCACCACCGGTGCATATGGCCTGCCCACCTGCGTCACAGGTAAGTGGGGCAGCGGCAAACCGGTCGTCGGCTTCCTGGGCGAGCTGGACGCGCTGCCCGGCATGAGCCAGAAGATGACCCATATGAAGGATCCCGTCGTTCCCGGCGGTGCAGGCCAGGGCTGCGGCCATAACCTGCTGAACGTTGCCTGCCTTGCTGCCGCAGTTGGCATGAAGGCCGAACTGGAAGAGAAGAAGCTGCCCGGTACCATTATTTTCTACGGCTGCCCTGCCGAGGAAGTTATCAGCGGTAAGGTCTTTATGGCCCGTGCAGGCGCATTCGACGATCTCGATTTTGCCTTTGCATGGCACGGCGGCACCGACAATAACATCGGCATCGGCACCATGAATGGCCTGAACAGTGCCATCTTCCACTTCCATGGCCGTACCGCCCATGCCGGCGGCGACCCGCACAACGGCCGCTCGGCCCTCGATGCTGCCGAACTGATGAGCGTCGGTACCCAGTATCTGCGCGAACATATCACATCGGATATGCGCATCCATTATGCCTATAAAGAAGCCGGCACAGCTCCCAACATCGTTCCCGACAAGGCTGCCGTCTGGTATTATGTCCGCGGCCAGAGCCGTCCCCTCATCGAGGAAACCTACAACCGCCTGATCAAGGTTGCCGAAGGCGCAGCCATGATGACCGAGACCGAACTGGAGATCGAGTTCCTGGGCGGCTGCTACAACACCATGCCCAACAAGTATATGGCCGAGCTGACCCATGCCATCATGGTCGAGATGGAAAAGCCCACCTATACCGAAGAGGAGCTGGCCTTTGCCGACGCCCTCAATAAGCAGAGCCCCAACTACGAGAGTGCAACAGCGGCCGGCAAGCTGGAGAAGGGCCCCATCCATGTCGAGGTCAACCCCATCAGCACAGCCCCCGGCGGCGGTTCGACCGACGTTGCCGACGTCCAGCAGATCTGCCCCTGCATCATGGTCAACACAGCAACCTGCAACCGTGCGGCTCCCGGCCACAGCTGGCAGATCACCGCCTGCGCCGGCAACTCCATCGGCTATAAGGGTATGCTGTTCGGCGCCGAGGTCATGGTGGCAGCTGCCATGAAGATGATCGAAGAGCCCGAGCATATCGAAAAGGCCAAGGCCGAGTTCATCGAAAAGACCAAGAACGCACCCTACAAGTGTCCCATCGGCCCCGAAGTACCCATTCCTCAGCCCCAGGTATAAGAAGTCTGACCCTCGAAACGCTTCGCTGGTTTCTCGGGCCAATTAAGGCCCGCGCTGCGGCGCGGTTTCGCGGCATCTTTGCGAAGATGCTCGCGGGTTAGGGAGTTTTCGGTCGGCGCATGTCCGCCCGAAAACAAAACTTGATAAAAGCCATTGATTTACGAGTGGTCGGCGCGCGGCGCAGAAGCACCGTAGGGGTCACCACAAGTTAACAAAATTAAAGTTTACAGCCCTTCGGTTTTCGGAGGGCTGTTCTTTGTTTTTGGGCGAAATGCACAAAAGCAACTGGAAAAAACGGCATAATTTTATAAAAGCTATTGGCAAAGCATCGCTTTAGCGTTATAATATCTGTGTAAGCGAAAAAATCGCATATTCTATTCCGAAGCACAATACAATCATATATACATCAGGAAGGAGAACAAACATGATCGGAACAATTGCTATCAACAAGATCAAGCAGGAAGAGGCCAAGCTGGTCGAGCTTGCCCAGAAGATGTGGGATGTTCCCGAAACAGCCTACAACGAAGTCAATGCCTGCGCATGGACCGCTGAGATCCTCAAGGAATACGGTTTTGAGGTCGAAGTCGGCGCCTACAATCTGCCCACCTGTGTTGTCGGCCGCTGGGGCTCCGGTAAGCCCGTCATCGGTCTGCTGGGTGAGCTGGACGCGCTGCCCGGTATGAGCCAGAAGAAGAAGACCGAAAAGGATCCCGTCGTTTACGGCGGTGCAGGCCAGGGCTGCGGCCATAACCTGCTGAACGTTGCCTGCCTGGCAGCTGCCATCGGTATGAAGGCCGAAATGGAAGAAAAGAAGCTGCCCGGTACCGTTGTCTTCTACGGCTGCCCCGCCGAGGAAGTTCTCACCGGTAAGGTCTTTATGGCCCGCGAAGGCGCATTTACAGACCTCGACGTTGCTTTTGCATGGCACGGCAACAAGTATAATATGACATCTTACGGCGGCGGCAACGGCCTCAACTCGGCCATCTTCCACTTCAAGGGCCGCACAGCCCATGCCGGCGGCGACCCCCACAACGGCCGTTCGGCTCTCGACGCAGCCGAGCTGATGAGCGTCGGCGCCAACTATCTGCGTGAGCATGTCACATCCGATATCCGCATCCACTACTCCTATAAGGAAGCCGGCACAGCCCCCAATATCGTTCCCGATAAGGCTGCTGTATGGTACTATGTCCGCGGCGGCAGCCGTGAGGCCATTGAAGAGTGCTACAACCGCCTGGTCAAGGTCGCTGAGGGTGCTGCCCACATGACAGAGACCGAGCTGGAGATCGAGTTCCTGGGTGGCTGCTATGAAGGCATGGCCAACGAGTATATGTCCGACCTGATCTTCGAGGCCCTCAACAACATCCCCGGCCCCGAGTATACAGAAGAAGAGCTGGCATTTGCCGATGCTCTGAACAAGCAGAGCCCCATGTATGAGCAGTGCCTGGCCTCCGGCGAGCTGGACAACGGCCCCATGTTCAAGGGCGTTGCTCCCATCGTTCGCCGCAGCGGCGGTGGTTCCTCCGACGTTGCCGACGTTGCACACATCGTTCCCACAGCTTCTGCCGGTACAGCTACATACAACCTGGCAGGCCCCGGCCACAGCTGGCAGATCACAGCCTGCGCAGGCCACTCGATCGGCTATAAGGGCATGCTGTATGGCGGCGAAGTCGTTGCAGCTGCAGCTCTGAAGATGATCGAAGAGCCCGGCCACATCGAAAAGGCCAAGGAAGAGTTTGCCAAGGCGATGAACGGCAAGACCTATAAGTGCCCCATCCCCAAGGAAGTACCCATTCCCCAGCCCCAGAAATAGTGTCTGACTCTCGGAACAGCCTCAAAGGAGGCTTCGGTTCCTCGAGCCAATTAGGTTCCGCGTTGCGACGCGGTTCCGCGGCAGCTCTGCGGAGCTACACGCGGGTCAGGGTGTTTTTCCGCCGCGCATGTCGCCGGAAAAACGAATAGAATAAAGGATAACAGCCCTCCGATTTGTCGGGGGGCTGTTTTTATGGGGATGGGGCACGGCCCTGTGGGCCTCGCCGCAAGTGCGGCGTCGATTTTGGATGATTGATTCATCCAAAATCTATAAAATTCAATAAAGGGGCCCCACAAAATCCAAAGATTTTGTGGG
>JAFQKM010000044.1 GCA_017396925.1 Clostridia bacterium | reverse complement strand
TCTGATGAAAATTGCCGTTTGCATCAAGCAGGTCCCCTCGACCAACGAAGTCCGTCTGGACCCCGTAACCAATACCATCATCCGCGATGGCCGCCAGTCGGTCACCAATCCCTTTGATACCTATGCCGTCGAAGCGGCCGTTCAGATCAAGGAGCAGCTGGGCGGCGAGGTCACCGTGCTCAGCATGGGCATTCCCTCCACCGAACGCCTGCTGCGCGACGCCTGCAGCCGCGGCGCCGACAAAGGCGTGCTGCTGTCCGACCGTGCTTTCGCCGGCGCCGATACGCTGGCCACCTCCTACGCCCTCTCCCTGTGGTGCAGAACCGCCGGCCTCGACCTGATCCTCTGCGGCAAGATGGCCGTCGACGGCGATACCGCCCAGATCGGCCCCGAACTGGCCGAACATCTGGGTATCCCCCATATCACCGACGTCTGCGAGATCATGGAGATCGACGAGCAGAAGGTGAAAGTGCGCAAGCAGACCGCCCGGGGCTTTGAGATCCTGCGCACACCGCTGCCGGCGCTGCTGACCGTTGTCAAAGACATCAATCTGCCCCGTATGGCTTCGATCCCCGGCGTCAAGGCCGGTATGGAAGCCGATATCCGTATTTATACCGCCGCCGATCTGGGCGCCGACCCCGACCGCTGCGGCCTGAGCGGCTCGCCCACACAGGTCGTCAGGACCTTCACGCCCCAGCGCAGTGCCGAGGCTGTGGAGATCACGGGCGCGACCGGCGACAAAGCCGCAAAGATCCTCGAAATGCTTCGGGAGGTGCAATAAATGGCAGCCTATATCTGTAATGATCTGAACAAATGCGTCGGCTGCGGCCTGTGTATGGGCAGCTGCGCCAACAATGCCATCCGGATCGAAGACGGAAAAGCCGTCATCGACCAGAATGCCTGCGTGCTGTGCAAGGTCTGTATCGAGGCCTGCCCGGTGGGCGCCCTGTCGCTGGTCACCGAAGGTGCATCGAATGAGGCCGACACCGCCGCTTACCGCGGCGTCTGGGTCTTTGCCGAAGTCACCGACGGCATCCCCGAACCGGTCGGCTATGAACTGACCGCCAAGGCCCACGAACTGGCCGAAAAACGCGGCGACTGCCCGGTCACCGTGCTGCTTTTCGGCAAGGACGCCGAAACACACCGCACATCCTTCATCGAGGCCGGCGCCGACCATGTCCTTTGCAGCGATGCACCGGTTTTCCACGATAAGCTGGATCTCCCCTATGCCGATACCCTCTGCCGTCTGATCGAAGAGCGCCGCCCCGAGGCCCTGCTCTTCGGCGCGACCCCCTTCGGACGTTCGCTGGCGCCCCGTGTTGCCGCCCGTATGGGCTGCGGCCTGACCGCCGACTGCACGGTGCTGGACATTGATCCCGAAAACGGCCTGCTGCTGCAGACCCGTCCGGCCTTCGGCGGCAATCTGATGGCCACCATCACCTGCCCCACCCGCCGTCCCCAGATGGCCACCGTTCGTCCCGGCATCTTCCAGGCGCCGACCGCCCCTGTACACACCGAAGGCAGCTGCGAAGCCCTGCCCTTCGTCCCCGAGAAGGGTGCCGTCGAGCTGCTGGAGCAGCTGGTGGTGGAGGCCGGCGAAAGCATCCGCGACGCCAGGATCATCCTCTCGGCCGGCCGCGGCATCGGCTCGCAGAAGAACCTCAAACTGCTCAAGGCGCTGGCCGAAAAGCTGGGCGCCGCCTATGGCGTATCCCGTCCGCTGGTCGACCTGGGCTGGGCCGACTACAGCCACCAGATCGGCCAGACCGGCGTTTCGGTTGCCCCCGATCTGCTGATCTGCTTCGGCATCTCGGGCGCCATTCAGCATCTGGCCGGCATCGGCGGCGCCAAGACCATCGTTGCCGTCAACACCGATCCCGAAGCCCCCATTTTCTCGGCAGCCCATTACAAGATCGTCGATGACGCCGCTTCGGTCATCAAATCTATGCTGGACACCCTGTAAAGAAAGGACGTCTTTTATGAAATACGATTTTAATCATGTGCCCGACCGCCGCGGCTGCGGCTCTTCCAAATGGAACGGCATGCCCGACGCTTCTCCCGAGCGCGTTCCTCTGTCGACCGCCGACATGGAGTTTTATCCCGCGCCCGAGATCACCGAGGCGCTGAAAAACCTCGTCGACACCACCGTTCTGGGCTACACCAGCCCCACCGAAGACTATTATGCCGCCGTATGCGGCTGGATGAAGCGCCGCCACAACTTCGACGTCGACCCTTCCGAGATCCTTCTGACCCCCGGTGTTGTCACAGCACTGGGCCTGCTGGTGGCCACCGTCACCGAACCGGGTGACAATGTCATTGTCATGCCGCCGGTCTACTACCCCTTCGATCTGGCTGTACTGGCCAAGGGCCGCAACATCGTCTATTGCCCCCTGCAGCTCAAGGGCGACCGCTATGAGATCGACTT
>JAFQKM010000043.1 GCA_017396925.1 Clostridia bacterium | reverse complement strand
GCCATGAAGTTCTATGAGGATCCCGCACTGGTCGAGGCCGCCAAGGCAGAGTTTGCCGAGGCTATGAAGGGCCGCGAGTACAAGTGCCCCATCCCCAAGGAAATTCCCATTCCCCAGCCCCAGAAATAACTTCGTTATTTCCGGGGGCCCCGAAAATAAATAGATTTTGGCCGAATGAATCGGCTCAAAATCATTACGCGCCATTCTAACCGGCGCGCGGTGCAGAAGCACCGTTTGAGGGGCCTGTTTATCGGCGTGCATATTTTATGTCCGCCCGAAAACGAAACTCAATAAAAATCTTTTTCCTCCGGTTCCGGGAGACCGGGATCGGAGGTTTTTTAAAATCCTTTTAACAAGGGAGCATACGCTCCTGGCCTTAAACGTATTGAAAAACAAGTGACACACAAAGGGATATGCACAGGCCGTGCATATCAACAGAAAGGAAAACAAATTATGAGCAAGCATGATATCGCAATTCAGGCCATCGAATCGAAGGCCAATGTTCTGATTGAAGTCGCCGATAAAATGTGGAAGGAGCCCGAGACCGCGTATAATGAGGTCAAGGCTGCACAGTGGATCGCCGACGTCCTCAAGGCCAATGGCTTTGAAGTCGAGATGGGCGCCTACAATCTGCCCACCTGCGTCGTCGGACGCTGGGGCAAGGGCCATCCCGTTGTCGGTTTCCTGGGCGAGCTCGACGCGCTGCCCGGCATGAGCCAGAAGATCTGCACATTCAAGGATCCCATCGTTCCCGGTGGTGCAGGCCAGGGCTGCGGCCATAACCTGCTGGGTGCTGCCTGCCTGGGCGGCGCACTGGGCATGAAGGCCGAGCTGGAAGCCAAGGGCCTGGAAGGCACAGTCGTCTACTACGGCTGCCCTGCTGAAGAAGTTCTGACAGGTAAGGCATTTATGGCACGCGAAGGCGCATTCCGCGACCTCGACTGTGCATTCTCTTGGCACGGCGGCAGCATGAACGGCGTTAACAACGGCGTATCCACCGGCCTGAACTCGGCCATCTTCCACTTCAAGGGCCGTACAGCCCACGCCGGCGGCGACCCCCACAACGGCCGCAGTGCTCTGGACGCAGCCGAGATCATGAGCGTTGGTGCAAACTATCTGCGTGAACATGTAACCTCCGACGTCCGTATCCATTATGTCTATAAGGAAGCCGGCACAGCGCCCAATATCGTTCCCGATAAGGCTGCTGTCTGGTATTATGTCCGTGCATTCAGCCGTCCTGCGATCGAGGACACCTATGCACGTCTGGTCAAGGTTGCTGAGGGTGCTGCCCACATGACCGAGACCGAGCTGGAGATCGAGTTCCTGGGTGGCTGCTACAACACCATCCCCAACGAGACCCTGGCTGCTGCTGCCCACGAGTGCCTCGAGGCCATCGGCCCCAACCAGTGGACAGAAGAAGAGCAGGCCTTTGCCAAGGCAATGAACGAGCAGAGCCCCATGTATGAGATGTTCAAGAACGCCGGTAAGCTGGATGCTTCGGCCATCGACGATCAGATCCATCCCATCAGCCGCGCTTACGGCTATGGCTCGACCGACGTTGGCGATGTTATGAACATCGTTCCCACCGCCTTCATCGGCACAGCCACCTACAATCTGGCTGCTCCCGGTCATAGCTGGCAGATCACATCCTGCGCAGGCATGAGCATCGGCCATAAGGGCATGCTGCTGGGCGCCAAGGCGCTGGCCGCTGTCGGTATGGAAGTTGTCGAGAATCCCGAGCTGCTTAAGAAGGCAAAGGAAGAGTTCGACGAGCGCGTCAAGGGCAACCCCTACAAGTGCCCCATTCCTAAGGAGATCCCCATCCCCCAGCCCCAGAAATAAGCTGACGCTTATTTCCGGGGGCCCCGAAAATAAATAGATTTTGGCCGAATGAATCGGCTCAAAATCATTACGCGCCATTCTAACCGGCGCGCGGTGCAGAAGCACCGTAGGGGTCTTCGGTTCCTCGAGCCAATTAGGCTCCGCGCTGCGGCGCGGTTTCGCGGCAACTCTGCGGAGTTGCACGCGGGTTAGGGAGTTTTCGGTCGGCGCATGTCCGCCCGAAAACAAATAAATAGAATCCCAGACAGAACTGTCGGCGCGGCACAGGAGAGCCGTTTTGGGGTCCTGAAATCAAGGAATTGAAATAGAGGCCTGTCGGTTATATGGCCGGCAGGCCTTTTGTAAAAGATACGGAGGATATCTCTATGCTGAATACAACTG
>JAFQKM010000042.1 GCA_017396925.1 Clostridia bacterium | reverse complement strand
GGGCGTAATCCATTTATTCTCACCTGCAGAAGAAATACGGCCTAACGGCCGGCAATCTACCACCGCTGAAGCGGTCCCCCTCCTTTCAAAAGGAGGCTCCGTCCGACGGGGGCACTCTCATGCGGACCGTCAGGGATGCCGGTCCCTACGGCCGTCCGACGGGAGAAAAGGCCCCCTTGTGCAAAGGGGGCTCTGCCCGAAGGGCGGTGGGGGATTGTGCAGGCAGGCCGGAGGATACAATCCCTCCGTCACCTGCGGTGCCACCTCCCTTAAGTGCCCTGTGGGTATACACAAGGGAGGCTCAGGCGGACGGCGCCTGATTTATGATGGGCGTTTATGAACGATAAGGTCACCGAGCGAAAGGCTCCTTTCGAAAGGAGCTGTCACCGAAAGGTGACTGAGGATTGTCGCCCATTTGGGCGTAATCCATTTATTCTCACCTGCAGAAGAAATACGGCCTAACGGCCGGCAATCTACCACCGCTGAAGCGGTCCCCCTCCTTTCAAAAGGAGGCTCTGTCCGACGCAGGCCCCCTCATGCGGACCGTCAGGGATGCCGGTCCCTACGGCTGTCCGCCGCAGGGCACCGCACATTTTTTTTATTACATTTCAGAAAGAAACACAACACACATGAGCTTTGATTTTTCCCACGAGCTCCTCGAGCTGGCGCGTCAGGCGGAGGCACAGGCTGCCCTCCGCTTTGCCGCCATCGACGAGGTGGCTTTTGCCAACACCCGTAAGGTCCTTTCGGCCTTCACCAACCACCGCGTATCCGATACCTACTTTGCCGGCACCACCGGCTACGGCTACGACGATCAGGGACGCGACAAGCTGGAAGAGATCTATGCCGAGGTCTTCGGCGCCGAGGCGGCGCTGGTGCGCACCGGCTTTGTCAACGGTTCCCATGCCCTGGCCTGCGGTATGTTCGCCTGTGTCTCCACCGGCGAGACCATGCTGTCGGTCACCGGTAATGTCTACGACACCCTCCAGACGGTCACCGGCCAGCACGGCAAGCTGGGCGGCACCTTTGCCGACTATGGTATCGGCTTTGAGACCGTCGATATGAAGGACGGCCTGCCCGATCTGGAGGCCATCCGCGTCCGTGCGGCCCAGCCCCACATCAAGGCGGTCTATATCCAGCGCTCCCGCGGCTATGCCATCCGCCACACCCTGTCGATCGACGAGATCGCCGAGGTCTGCAAGGTGGTCCGCGAGGTCAACCCCGAAGCCGTCATCATGGTCGACAACTGCTACGGCGAGTTCTGCGACACCCGCGAGCCCACACAGGTGGGCGCCGACCTGATCGCCGGCTCCCTCATCAAGAATCCCGGCGGCGGCCTGGCCCCCACCGGCGGCTATATCGCCGGCCGCAAGGATCTGGTCGAGCGTGCGGCCTTCCGCCTGACCCTGCCCGGCATCGGCGGCGAGTGCGGCTCGACCAACGGCCTCAACCGCTCCCTCTATCAGGGCTTCTTCATGGCCCCCCACATCACGGCGCAGGCCCTCAAGACAGCCGCCTTCTGCTCGGCCCTCATGGGCATTCTGGGCTACGACGTCTCCCCTGTGGGCGACCGCGCCGGCCTCGATATCATCCATACCGTCAACTTCGGCGCACCCGAAAAGCTGCTGGCCTTCTGCCGCGGCATTCAGGCCGGTTCGCCCGTTGATTCCTATGTCACCCCCGAAGCATGGGCCATGCCCGGCTACGACGATCCCGTCGTTATGGCCGCCGGCGCCTTCATTCAGGGCTCTTCCATCGAGCTGTCCTGCGACGGCCCCATGCGTCCCCCCTACGCCGCCTTTATTCAGGGCGGCCTGACCTACGAAAGCGGCAAGCTGGGTATCCTGACTGCCGTACAGGAGCTGCTGCGCCTCGAGCGCAAGTAAGCCCCCATTCCAACAGAAAGGTGCTGCCACTATGGAAGTCCTGTTAGAAGAAATCATCGAGCAATGCGCTCCCTATAAAGCCCTCGGCAAGCCGGCCAGCTATATTCCCGAGCTGGCCAAGGGCGACGTCAACGATCTGGGAATGTATATCATCCTCAGCAACGGCCAGACCTTCAAGGCCGGCGACTATAAAAAGCCCTTCTCCATCCAGTCGGTGGTCAAGCCCATCCTGCTGCTGCTGGCCCTGATGGACCACGGCATGGAGGAGGTCCGCAAGAAGATCGGCGTCGAAGCCACCGGCAAGCCCTTTGACGCCATCAACGTCACCGACCAGAGCCTGCAGAATCTGCACATCAACCCCATGGTCAATATGGGCGCCATCGCCATGTGCACCATGATCAAGGGCGAAAACTACGACGAGCGCTTCCAGCGCCTCCTCGACCTGACCCGCCATCTGGCCGGCAACCCCGCCATCGAGCTGGACGAGGCCGTTTATCTCTCGGAAAAGCGCACCGGCAACAAAAACCGCGCGCTGGCCTATCTGCTCAAGTCCTACGGCCTGATCGAGGATGATGTGGAAGATGTCCTCAACTGCTACTTCAAGGCCTGCTCGATCAAGGTCACCTGCAAGGACCTGGCCCGCATCGCCTATGTCTTTGCCAGCCACGGCAAGATGCCCATCACCGAGGCCCGCATCTTCCCCGCCGAGTATGCACACTTTGTCAATGCCGTTCTGGTCACCTGCGGTATGTACGACGGCTCGGGCGACTTTGCCGTGCGCGTCGGCGTCCCTGCCAAGAGCGGCGTCGGCGGCGGCATCATGGCGGTCGTCCCCACCCGTATGGGCATCGGCATCTTCTCGCCCGGCCTCGACGAAAAGGGCAACAGCCTGGCCGGCACCAAGGCCCTCGAAGCCCTCAGCAAAAGGATGTACCTGAGCATTTTCTAATCGCTGGGTGCGAAAACACGTTCAAAGCCTGTCCACAGATTGTGGACAGGCTTTTTGTTTTGTCCTGCAATAAATCTGTAAACTTTTTTACATCATCTTGTTAAAATCATTTGTTTGATTTATAATGACTACAGAGTCGTATGTATTGCCGCAAAGGAGGTCTGTCCATGAAAAAACACCCCATTTCTCTCCATAATATCCTCTTTATATCAGCCATCCTCCTCTGTATCATCGGCATGGTCATCTGCCTGACCGATCTGATGGCCCCTGAGGCCGAACCCATCACCCATCTTGCCACGCTTTTTCCCGAATACACCCAAGTGACCGGTGCGTGGGCCATGCATGGCCTCGACCAATGGTGTCGTGCCGATCCCGAGCAGACCACCGCCCTACTCGATCTGCTCGCACTGTATGCCACCTTCGAGCCAACACCCATCCATTATACCGATGTTCATATCCGCGATAATGCCGGCGAAACCCACTTCGCCTTTGATTTGGGTGAAAAGCGCTGCGAGATCTACACCGCCTCTTATGATACGGAAGACCGGCTGCTCTTCGACTACGGCAGCGGCGACCTGCATGCCTATTCCGTCGACCGTACAGGCGAAAAACATAAGGCATGGAGCACCAAAGATGAGAAAAATATTTTTTCTTATCAGCTCCATCTCCTGGAAAAGGACATCTGCAACAGCAGTGATACTTCTGTCCATCTCCGCGACCTCACAGGCAGCGAAGAATACACCTTCCCCACCAAGATCGCAGCCGCCCTTCTCCGTGAGAGCATCGGCAAGGCCCTTGC
The DNA here is from genome assembly GCA_017396925.1 of Clostridia bacterium. Classification (GTDB taxonomy): domain Bacteria; phylum Bacillota; class Clostridia; order Oscillospirales; family Butyricicoccaceae; genus RGIG1902. Next base: position 494 of record JAFQKM010000042.1, on the reverse strand, counting down.
CGAAGAGATCCTCTATACCTACGACGAAGAACCCAACTATAATCTGGAGATCATCATGGATAATACGGTCTATATCTGTGACGATGCGCTGGGTGTATTCCACATCAAGCACAAAGCGGATACCCTCTATTATGCTTTCCCGCCTGATCATCTCAATTACGATAAGTATCGCCAGGATGATTACAAATACACGCCGCCCCCGGCCGTCGATGCACCGAAGCATTAAAAACACAAAAAGACCTGTCCACAGATTGTGGACAGGTCTTTCTTTATCTCAACCCAAAGGGTCAGACTTTATCATTCCGATTTTGGACGGACATGCGCCGACCAAAATCACACTAACCCGCGTGCATCCTCGCAAGGATGCCGCGAAACCGCACCGCAGTGCGGAGCCAAATTGGCCCGAGAAACCAGCGGAGCGTTTCGAGGGTCAGACAAGTTTATCTCAGCTCGTGTACGAAGATACCGGACAGCAGCTTGGGCTCGAACCATGT
>JAFQKM010000041.1 GCA_017396925.1 Clostridia bacterium | reverse complement strand
TTACAGCGGCCTGCAGGCGGTTACCGTCGAGGCCGATATTGTGGTCAACAGCGGAACGCTGGCCGAATATGGCGTGCTTTTTACACGCACGGCTGAAGAAGGAGATCGGGTAGAGATCCTGTCGCCAGAAAGTCTGGCCGGGATCCGGGCCAGTATCCTGCCGGACAAGGCCCAAATTGAATACGACGGTATGGCGCTGGAGACGCTGCTGCCCGGTATCACCGGTTTTGTGCCGGCCGATGCCCTGACCGGTGTGCTGAATGATCTGGCCGAGGGCGTGCCCGAGTATTACGGAGAAGAAAAGCTGGGGCAGCAGCCGGCCGTTGTGCTCAGTTATCTTCGGGAGTTTGAGGGCATGACGGCACGCAAGCTGATCTGGGTCGACCGCAGGGATCACCGCCTGCTTCGCGCCGAGTTTTATCTGGACGAGCAGATGATCATGGAGGTTTTGACCGAAAGCTTTGTGGCATAAAGAATGCCGATTGAAAAGCCGGCGTCTTTTATGCTATACTGAAACAGAACCGAGGCTGTGCTGCACGCATAGGATGAAATGGGCGCAGGTCCGCAGGGATCCACCCGAAAACACTTCCGGCTGCGTTTTGCATGATTAAAAACCGCAGCGCCGTGGAAAAATAATTTTGCGGACTTGTCCGACTATTTTCCTGCGGAGCGTGATCTTTTTGGAGCATAGCCGAAATATCGTACGGCGCGGCGAGATCTATTATGCCGATCTCAGTCCCGTCGTGGGCAGCGAGCAGGGCGGTATGCGCCCGGTACTGATCGTACAGAATGATGTGGGCAACAAATACAGCCCCACGGTGATCGCCGCTGCCATCACATCCCAGCAGAACAAAGCCCGGTTGCCTACACATATCGAGGTCTCGGGCCGCTCGGTGGGCCTGACCCGCAATTCGGTCATTCTGCTGGAGCAGATCCGGACGCTGGATAAGCGCCGGTTAAAAGAGAAAATGGGCGCGCTCGATCCCCGGCTCATGCAGCGGGTAGACGACGCCATTGCCGTCAGCTTCGGGCTGCATCCTGCTGCCGAAGCGACTATGGAGGGATAAATCTTGAAGAAAGCTACATGGAGTACAAAAATACTGTCGTTTGTCGTCATCGGCCTGACCCTGACCGGTGTGGCCGCAGCGGCAGCAAATTACGGTTCGTCGGGCGATCCTCTGGTTACAGCAAGCTACATAAATGATGTAGTCGAGCCGGAGATCACCGAACAGATCGAGGATGCGCTGGCCGATAAAGAGGCCGAGATCCTCAAAGCGGTCGACGAAAAGCTGGCAGCAGCCGGCACTTCGGGTACTTACAGCGACGATCTGATCGACGAGATCGCCGCCCGCGCAGCCCAGAAGGTTTCGGCAGCGCAGGGTGACAGCTGGCAGGTCATCAAGGTGCCTTCGGGCAAGACACTCAGCGGCAAGGTCGGATGCCAGATCATGCTGCGCATCGGCGGTGCCTCCTGTGTATCTTCGGGCAGCACCGGTTTGATCGATACAAGCGACGGCTCGGTCCTCGGTCCCGGCGGCGCCCTTAAGACCAATCATCTGTATATGGTCACCATCGACGGCCGCGGCTTCAAGGCTTCGGGCGATGCCACCGTTCTGATCAAAGGCAGCTATTCCATCAACTGATTTTCATATTCCCTTTGGGCAGCATTCGAATTGCGGATGCTGCCTTTTTTATGTTCTGGAAAACGGATCCTTTGCATAGGATCAAGCAGAGAGACCTTTGGAAACGGGAGGGATGGCATGGAATGGCCGATCATGCGGGACGGAGAAAATATCGGGCGGATCACCGGACAGCGGGAAGGGAGGAACATACAGCTTTGCGGCAGCTGCCCTTTTGATGCAGGATGGATCTATCGTCTGTATCTGGGCACCGACAAACAGCCGAGAGGAGTATACCTTGGTGTGATGCTGCCCGAAGGGAAACGATTTGTCCTTCGGAAGACGCTGCCCATGGCCCGGCTGGAAAAGCTGGAGGAAAACGGCGAACTGTCCGGTCATATCATATGGCACCGTCCCGGAAAACCCGAACCGGCCGAAGTGCCGGCGCCGACAGAAGAGCCGCCGATGACGCCGCTGCCCTTTCCCGAATCGGCGCTGGGTCCGCTGCCCGAGGCGGAACATTATGTTCGGGCGGTTTTTGCGGCCTGCGGCGGAAAGTATGTCGAATGGGAGGGGCGCGGCTATTGGCTGACCCGGGGAAAACCGGGAGAGCCGCTGGGGCCGGTGCCTTTTTTCTGCCTGCTGACCTGGGTGCCGTGGAAGGACAGTGGCTGGTGGGTGCTGTGCAGCGATGAACAGGGCGAGCCCTGCTGCCTGCCGGAATAGACCTTTTCCGCAGACCTGCCGCAGTATACTGAGCTGCGAGGGGAGGGAAACCATGGCGGTCATCTATGTCGATGTCCTGTTTCTGATCAATTTTTTGCTGGATTATCTGCTGCTCTGTCTGACGTCCCATCTGCGCGGCTATTACATACCTGCGGCGCGTATTCTGCTGGGGGCTGCGGTCGGCGGCTTGCTGGCGGTGGGAAGCTTCTTCCTGCCCGAAGCGGTGCCCGATCTGCCGCTGGCGGCGGTCACCTGCAGCATGATGCTGTGGATGGCCTGGGGGTGGAAAGGCAAAGCACGCTTTTTCGGGGATCTTGCCATGCTGTGGACACTGGCGATGCTGCTTTCGGGGGGCATACTTCTGCTGGCAGAATGGAGCGGCGTCGGCACGACACGGGGCGGTGCGGTTTATCTGGATATTTCGGTCGGTGTGCTGCTGAGCGGCGCCGGACTGGCCTATGGATTGCTGACCTTCTGCTGCCGTCCGGGCAGTTTCCACAGGGAGCGGTCCGAGCGGGAGGTTTTCTGCCGTATCGGGGAACGGGAGGCTTGTTTCCGGGCTTTTGTCGATACGGGCAACCTGCTGCGTGCGCCCGGCGGACAGGGGATCCTGCTGATCTCACCGTCGCTGGCAGCGGAACTTCTGGGAGAAGCCCTGCCGAAGACGGCGGAGGCCTGCTTTCTGCAGCTGGCCGAACGGTATTCTGCAGGCTTGCTGCCTTATCGGACGGCAGAGGAAAGCGGCCTCCTGGTCACGCTGCGGCCCGATCGGCTGGAGATCGACGGTAAGGTCACCGATGGATACATACTGGGGCTGGCTGCCTGCGAGACAGAGGGGGCCTGTGGCTGCCGCGCCCTCATCGGATGCTGAGAAGAATGGAGGAAACTATGAAAATCCGGAAAAGGATCCTGCTCTGGCTGCAGAAATGTTTCGGGCGTCTGCGGCGGGCAGGAGAGATTCACTATGTGGGTGGATCGGAGAGCCTGCCGCCGCCTCTGACACCCGAAGAGGAGATGCGGTATATCGAAGCTTACACCGGGCAGGAGGAAGAGATCCGCCGCGTGCTGATCGAACACAATCTGCGTCTGGTGGTCTATATCGCACGCAAGTTTGAAAACACCGGCATTGGTCTGGAGGATCTGATCTCTATCGGCACCATTGGACTGATCAAGGCAGTCAATACCTTTCGGGCCGACAAAAAGACCAAGCTGGCGACCTATGCATCCCGCTGTATCGAAAATGAAATATTGATGTATCTGCGCAAAAGCAGCAATCAGCGCACCGAGATTTCCATCGACGAGCCACTGAATACCGATTGGGACGGCAATGAGCTGCTGCTTTCGGATATACTGGGCACCGAGCCCGATCATGTCATGCGGATCGTCGAGGAAGACATCGACCGCCGTCTGCTGCTTGAGGCGGTGGCCCAGCTGCCCGAGCGTGAGCGGGAGATCATCTCCATGCGTTTCGGTCTGATGGGACGGGAAGAAATGACCCAGAAAGACGTTGCCGATCGGCTGGGCATCTCGCAGTCCTATATTTCCCGCCTGGAAAAGCGCACCATTGCCAGACTGCGCAAGGATATGCTGCAGCGAATGTAGCATGAACTGATTAAAACCATTCCTTTCCGGCCATACTTTGGATAGAAGCCAATATGGAAAGGAATGATCATTTGCAGCTCAAAGTCGAGATCTGCGGCATCAATACATCCGAGCTGACCGTGCTCAGAAATGACGAGACCATGGCCCTTATGGCGGAAAGCCAGCAGGGAAATAAAATGGCCAGAGACCGCCTGATCGCCGGGAACCTGCGCCTGGTTTTGTCGGTGATCCAGCGGTTTTCGGGACGCGGCGAACCTATGGACGATTTGTTTCAGGTAGGGTGTATCGGCCTCATCAAAGCCATCGATAATTTTGATCTGACGCAGGGCGTACGGTTCAGTACCTACGCCGTCCCCATGATCATCGGCGAGATCCGCCGTTATCTGCGCGACAACAGCGCCATTCGGGTCAGCCGTTCCATGCGGGACAGCGCCTATCGTGCCCTCAATGTCAAAGAACGTCTGCAGAACGAGCTCCAGCGGGAGCCGTCTGTTGAAGAGATCGCCAAGGAGATGGGAGTCAAAAGGGAAGAGGTGGTCTTTGCTCTCGATGCCATCGCCGACCCGATCTCTCTGTACGAGCCGGTTTTTCAGGATGGCAGCGAGACCATCTGCGTGATGGATCAGGTGCGAGATATGCGCAATACCGATGACAGCTGGCTCGACCAGATCCTGATGAAGCAGGCCATTGAAGAGCTCAGTCCCCGGGAAAAGAAGATCCTCTCGCTGCGGTTTTACGAGGGAAAGACCCAGATGGATGTGGCAAAAGAAATCGGCATCTCTCAGGCACAGGTCTCCCGATTGGAAAAGGGCGTTATCAACAAAATCAAAAAGAACCTCTGACGGTTCTGCAGTTCCGACTTTCGGCGTCCTTTGGGGCGCTTTCTTTTTTATCTGTATTTATGTAGGAGGACCTTTGCGCTTTTGGCCCGTCTGTGATATAATATCTAAAATTGGGACGTATGCGCTCTGCTCGCCCCAAGTCTGTTCTGCGAGGAGTTTTACATTTGAAAGATATATTTACAGCATGCGGCGTTCCCTTTAAGGAAAACGAGCCGCTGGCAAACCATACATCCTTCCGCATCGGCGGTCCGGCAAGATATCTGGCCGAGCCTGAAAATGCCGTACAGCTGGCAAGCCTGATCGGCGCGCTGCGTGAAAAGGGCATTCGTTATTTTGTCAAGGGCAACGGCTCCAATCTGCTGGCGGCCGATGCCGGCTATGACGGCGTGGTCATCGAACTGGGCGTCCGTTTTGCCGAAATCACCGTCGAGGGCAATGTCCTGACGGCACAGGCCGGCGCGCTGCTCTCGAAAATCGCCCATACAGCCATGGAACAGGGGCTGACCGGCCTGGAGTTTGCCCATGGCATCCCCGGCAGCCTGGGCGGCGGCGTTTTTATGAATGCCGGTGCTTACGGCGGCGAACTCAAGGACGTTGTCCGTACGGTCACCTATCTCGACAGCGACCTGCAGATCCGCACCCTTACGGGGAAAGAAGCCGCCTTTGTCTATCGCGGCAGTATTTTCAAAAGCCATCGCGACTGGATCATTCTGTCGGCCGAGCTGGAGCTGCAGCCCGGCGATCGAGAAGCCATCCGGGAACAGATGCGCGATCTCGCGGCACGCCGCCGCGACAAGCAGCCGCTGGAATATCCCAGTGCCGGCAGTACCTTCAAGCGACCCGAGGGGTATTTTGCTGCCAAGCTGATCGAAGACTGCGGCCTTAAGGGCCTGCAGGTGGGCGGCGCACAGGTATCGGAAAAGCATTCGGGTTTTGTTGTCAACAAGGGCGGCGCTACCTGTGCCGATGTACTGGCCCTCTGCGGCCGGATCTGCGATGCCGTTATGAATACCTATGGCGTGGCGCTCGAGCGTGAAGTCGAGCTGCTGGGTGTCGAAGCATAAATCGATACATAAAGAGATTTGAAAGAATTACGAGGATAAAGATGGACTGTTTGATCGTTTCGGGTATGAGCGGCGCCGGCAAAAGCCTGACCGCCAATGTTTTGGAAGATATCGGCTACTACTGTGTCGATAATATGCCGGTGCGCCTGATCCCCGGCTTTGTCGAGCTGTTTATGGACAGTTCGGCCAAATACAAGCGCGTGGCCCTCATCGTCGATGTACGCAGCGAGGATGATTTTCAGCGCCTGTTTCCCATTATGGACAATCTGCGCCTGATCGGCGTCCGCTGCAACATTCTGTATCTGGACTGCAGCAATGAAAAGCTGGTCAACCGTTACAAAGAGACCCGCCGCCGCCATCCTCTGGATACCTACGGCAAGGGCATCGTCGAGGCCATTGCCGAAGAGCGCCGTATGCTGGAGATCGTCAAGGAGCGTGCCGATTATCTGATCGACACCACCGTGCTGTCGTCGGCCGGCCTGCGTACCCACCTGATCAATCTGTTCAGTGAAGACGGCGGCAAGAAGATGATGGTCATCAGCATCAACACCTTCGGCTTCAAGCATGGCATCCCCCACGAATCCGATATGGTCTTTGATGTCCGATTCCTGCAGAATCCCTATTATGTCCCCGAACTGCGTAACAAGAACGGCCGTGACAAGGAAGTCTTCGACTATGTTTTCAATACGCCGGCAGCCAATATTTTTGCCGGAAAGCTGCATGATATGCTGGAATTCCTCATACCTTTATATATCCGCGAGGGGCGTACCTCCCTCGTCGTCTCGGTGGGCTGCACCGGCGGCCACCACCGTTCGGTCGCCATTGCAGAGAAGCTTTATGCCGATCTGCTGGAAAAGGGCCACAATGTCATCATTCGTCACCGGGACCTGGATAAGAGCTGATCTTAAAGGACTGAATACCTTATGGAAATCTATAAAGATATCGAGTTCTCGAAGAAGGACGCCCTGGGTGCTGCCCGTGCAGCGGGACGCAAGGTGGTCGCCATCGGCGGCGGCACCGGCCTATCGGCCCTTCTTCTGGGACTGAAAGAATATACCGACAACATCACAGCGGTCGTTACGGTCACCGACGATGGCGGTGGCAGCGGCATGATCCGTCAGGAGTTCGGCGTTCTGCCGCCCGGCGATATCCGCAACTGTCTGCTGGCGCTGGCCAACACCAGTTCGATGATGCGTGATGTGCTTAATTACCGTTTTACCGAGGGCAGCTTCAAGGGCCAGAACTTCGGCAACCTTTTTCTGCTGACCCTTAACCAGATCTGCGGCTCCTTCGACCGTGCCGTTGCCAACATGAACGAGATCCTGGCCGTCACCGGCCGCGTACTGCCGGTCACCAATACCAATGTCAATCTGCGCGCCCGTTTTGAAGACGGCAGTATCGTCACGGGCGAGACCTCCATCACAGCCAAAAAGAGGGATACCCACCTGAACATTTCTCAGATCGACATTATCCCCAAGGCCGCTGTCGCCCTCGACAGCGTTATCGAAGCCATCGAAGAGGCCGATCTGGTCATCCTCGGCCCCGGCAGCCTGTATACCAGCGTCATTCCCAATCTGCTGGTCGGCAATGTTGCCAGCGCCGTACAGCGCTCCAGCGCCTTCAAGGTCTATGTCCAGAACATCATGACACAGGACGGCGAGACCGAAAACTTTACGGCTTCTCAGCATATTGCCGAGATCAACCGCTATGGCCATGGCCATCTGGTGGATGTATGCCTTTACAATACGGCCAACATCGGCCGAAATCTGCTCAGTGCCTACGAGCGCGAAAACAGCACATTGGTCGAGATCGACAAGAAGGTCATCGAAGATATGGGTGTCCGTCTGTTCGGCGCCGAAGTGCTGGCCCGCGACAGTATGCTGATCCGCCACGACCCCCTGCGTCTGGCCTATAATATCATGCTTATGGCCAATATCATGGTGCCCCGCAAGGGCCTGCTGCAGCGTTACGATGAAATGCTGCTCGGACGGGAGTAAAAATCATGTCTTTTACAGAAGAGATCAAAAACGAATTATCCAGGGCACAGATCGGTTCCGATTGCTGTGCGGCAGCCGAATGCCTTGGCATGCTGCTCTACTGCAACCGCTTTGCCCCCGACAGGATCCGTATGGTCACCGCTTCGCCCGATGTTCGCCGCCGTGCACGCACACTGTTCGGCGAATGTTTTGGCGCCGAGCTTTATGAAGAAGGGGACAGGGAAGACGCCCTGATCCTCGATGACCCCGAGATCATCCGTACCATCTTCGACTGGTACGGCTTCCAATACAAAAATGCCGCCCTGTCCCTCAACCGCGCCGTTGTGGAAGAGGAGTGCTGCAAAGCCGCTTTTCTGCGCGGCTGCTTCCTGATGGGCGGCTATGTGACGGCCGGCAAAAGCGGCTATCATCTGGAGCTGGTCACTTCCCACTATAATGTCTCCAATCAGGTGGCTACCCTGCTCTATGAAATGGAAATGGAGCCGGGCGCCGTTACCCGACGCAGCAACTATGTGCTGTATTACAAAAACAGCGAACGCATCGAGACCTTCCTTTCGGCCATCGGCGCCACCGGCGCTGCCATGGATCTGATGCTGCAGAAGGTCGAAAAAGCGCTGGTCAACAAGATCAACCGCAAGGTTAACTGTGAAAATGCCAATTTTGACAAGACGCTGGATGCCGCCAACCGTCAGCTGGACGCCATCCGCCATCTGGAAGAGACCGGCCTGCTCTATGAGCTGTCCGACGATCTGCAGATGACCGCCGCGCTGCGCAAGGCCAATCCCATGGCGCCTCTGAGCGAACTGGCTGCCATGTTTGATCCCCCGATCTCCAAGCCTGGGGTCAGCAGCCGTCTTAAGCGCCTCGTCAAACTTTCGGAGGGAAATAAATAATGCCCGATTTTGTCCACTTACATGTACATACCGAATACAGCCTGCTGGACGGTGCATGCCGCATCGACCGCCTGGTCAAGCGCGCAGCCGAACTGGGGCAGAAGGCCGTGGCCATCACCGATCATGGCGTTATGTACGGCGTGATGGATTTCTACCGGGCTGCCAAAAAAGCCGGCGTCAAGCCGGTCATCGGCTGCGAGGTTTATGTGGCGTCAAACAGCCGCTTCGATACCGGCTATCCCGGTTACCGCAGCGAAGACTACCACCTCGTTCTGCTCTGCAAAAACGAGACCGGCTATAAAAACCTGATCTATCTGGATTCTTTTGCCTTTACCGAAGGCTTCTACCGCCATCCCCGCGTCGACTGGGAGCTGCTCAAAGACCACAGCGAGGGCCTGATTTGCCTTTCGGCCTGTCTGGCCGGCGAGGTTCAGCGCCTGATCATGAACGGCGACTATGAGGGGGCCAAGGCCTGCGCGCTGCGCTATGAAGCGCTGTTCGGCAAGGGCAACTATTACCTCGAGCTGCAGGATCACGGCCTGGAAGAGCAGAAGGAGATCAACCGTCAGCTCATGCGTCTGTCGGCCGAGACCGGTATTCCGCTGGTTGCCACCAACGACGCCCACTATATCGAACGCAGCGACGCAGAGATCCATGATGTGCTGCTCTGCATCCAGACCGGCAAGAAGCTGGAAGATGAAGATCGCCTGAAGTTTACGGGCAGCGAGTTTTACATCAAGTCGGGCGACGAGATGGCCGAGCTCTTTCCCTATGCACCCGATGCGCTGGCCAATACCGTGCGCATTGCCGATATGTGCCAGCTGGAGTTTAAGTTCGGCGAATATCATCTGCCCCATTTCCCCCTGGAGCCCGGACAGACGGCCGAAGGGGTTTTCCGCGAAAAATGCCTGCAGGGCTATGCCCAGCGTTATCCCGATGATCCCGAAGGCTATGCCGAGCGTCTCGAGTTCGAGATGAACATGATCCGCCAGATGGGCTTTGTCGATTACTTTCTCATCGTTGGTGACTTTATCGGCTATGCCAAGGGGCAGGGCATCCCGGTCGGCCCGGGCCGCGGTTCGGCCGCCGGAAGCATGGTTGCCTATTGCCTGCACATCACCGACGTTGACCCCATGAAATATTCGCTCTACTTCGAGCGTTTCCTCAATCCCGAACGCGTCACCATGCCCGATATCGATATCGACTTCTGCTATATGCGCAGGCAGGAGGTCATCGATTACGTCATCGGAAAATACGGCAAGGAATGCGTGGCACAGATCATCACCTTTGGCACCATGGCCGCCCGCGCATCGGTCCGAGACGTCGGCCGTGTTATGGGTATGCCCTATGCCGAGGTCGACTTTGTTGCCAAGATGATCCCTCAGGAACTCAAAATGACGCTGGACAAGGCGCTGGAGACCTCGGGCGAACTCAAGCAGTATTACGATGATGATCCCCGTGTCAAGCATCTGATCGATACCGCCCGTGCGCTGGAGGGTATGCCCCGCAACGCCTCCACCCATGCCGCCGGCGTCATCATTGCCGCTGCGCCGGTTTATGAATATGTGCCGCTGGCCAAGAATGATATGGGTGTGGTCACCCAGTATACCATGACCACGCTGGAGGAACTGGGCCTGCTTAAGATGGACTTCCTTGGCCTGCGCAATCTGACCATTCTGGATGATGCCATGAAGCTGGTCAATCGCAGCGGCGTCAAGGTCGATCTGCAGCAGATCCCCTACGACGATCCCGAAGTCTTTGAAATGATCGCCCGCGGTGATACCGTAGGCGTTTTCCAGCTGGAAAGCTCGGGTATGACCAATCTGGCCGTCAGCATGAAGGCGCGGTCGATCGAAGATATCACGGCGCTGATCGCCCTCTTCCGTCCCGGCCCCATGGCGTCCATTCCCATGTTCCTGCATCGCCGTGCCCATCCCGAATCGATCACCTACAAGCATCCGCTGCTCGAGCAGATCCTTTCGGTCACCTACGGCTGCATCGTCTATCAGGAGCAGGTCATGGAGACCTTTCGTCTGCTGGCCGGCTATTCGCTGGGCCGCGCCGACGTTGTCCGCCGCGCCATGTCCAAAAAGAAGATGGACGTCCTGCTCAGCGAGCGCGAGACCTTTGTCCATGGCAATCCCGACGACAACATCAAGGGCTGCGTGGCCAACGGCGTTCCCGAAGGTGTGGCCAACGAGATCTTCGACGAGATGATCGACTTTGCCAACTACGCCTTCAACAAAGCCCATGCGCTGGCCTATGCCGTTCTGTCCTATCAGACGGCCTATATGAAGCATCACTATCCCAAGGAATATATGGCCGCTCTGCTGACCTCTGTGTTGGGGCAGGGCAGCAAGGTCGCCGATTATATTGCCCACTGCCGCGAGATTGGTATCCCCGTCCTGCCGCCCGATATCAACATCTCCAATGCAGACTTTACGGTCAGTGCAGAGGGTCTGCGCTACGGCCTGGCCGGCGTCAAAAATGTCGGCCACGGTTTTGTGGACAAGCTGGTCCGCGAGCGCGAGGTCAATGGCCCCTTCAAGGGCCTGGAGGATTTCTGCCGCCGTATGTGCGGCGAGGAGCTCAACAAGCGCGCACTGGAAAATCTGATCCGCTGCGGCGCCTTCGACCGATTCGGTTTCAAGCGTGCCTACCTGATTCAGAACCATGCCCGTGTACTCGATTCGGCTGCCGGCGACCGCCGCAGCAACATCGTCGGACAGATCGACCTGTTCGGTATGACCGAAGAGGCGCCTTCCAGCTTTGATACCGAGTTCGGCCCCAACGAGCGCATTCGTGAGTTTTCCAAGAAAGAGCTGCTTTCGATGGAAAAGGAGACCACCGGGCTCTATCTGTCGGGGCACCCGATGGACGAGCTGGCCCCGCTGGCCCGCGAGGTCGGCGCCGTGCCGGTTGCCCGTCTGCAGCCCCAGGAGGATGAGGCCGAGAGTGCTTATCCCGATGGCAGCTATATTACCATGTGCGGTGTTGTTTCGGCGGTGCGCATGAAGCTGACCAAGAAAAACACCAACATGGCCTATGTGTCTATGGAAGATATGACCGGCTCGATCGAGATGCTGGTTTTCGAAAAGGCACTGACCGCCGCCGGTCCCTATCTGAGCCCCGATTCGCCTGTGATCGTCTACGGCCGTGTATCGGCCCGCGAGGAGGAAGAGCCCAAGCTGGTGGTCGAGGAGGCCTATCCGCTGGACGAGGCTTCGGCTGCCCAGTATAAGCTGAGCTATGGCGACCGTATGAAAACAGCCGCCCGCCGCAGCCAGCAGAAGCCCCTTGCCAAGGCGAAAACGCTCTATCTTCGTCTCGACAGCCTGGAGGATCCCCGATTTGAATCGGTCAAGGAGACCCTGCGCATCAACAGGGGCAACTGCCGCGTTGTTTTCTATTTTGCCGAAGAGAAGAAACGCATGGAGGCCACCAGCCTGCGCGCCGCCGACGACCAGAGCTTCCTTGATGTGCTCAGCCGCATGCTGGGCCGCGACAATGTCGTGCTCAAATGATCCAGGCAACTTTACATATTCCGCATTGTTTTAATAGATAAAGAGAGGTAATCCATGAGCGATTTTGATATCCGCTACAGTTCGATCCGCCAGTCGCTCATCGAACGCGAGTTTTCCCGACTCAACAATATGCAGCAGAAGGCTGTTTTCAAGACCGAAGGCCCCCTGCTTCTGCTGGCCGGCGCCGGCAGCGGCAAGACTACGGTACTGATCAACCGTATCATCAATCTGCTGCGCTTCGGCCGCGCCTACGAATCTCCCTATGCGCCTGATTGGGCAGGGGAGGAGGAACTGCGCAAGCTGGCCCATGCCCTCAACGACAACGATTCTCTCGACGATCCCGAGATCGCCCGCCTGTGCGCCGTCGATCCCCCCAAGCCCTGGGAGATCATCGCCATCACCTTCACCAACAAGGCGGCCGGTGAGCTGAAAGAACGTCTGGAAGCGGCCTGCGGCACAGCCGCCAACGATATCTGGGCCCACACCTTCCATTCGGCCTGCACACGCATCCTGCGCCGCGATATCGAAAAGATCGGTTATTCCAAAAGCTTTACCATCTATGATGAAGACGATAAGAAGAAGCTGATGAACACCATTCTCAAGGATATGGGCTATGACCCCAAGCGTTATGATGTTAAGGGTATTATTTCGAAGATCGCCCGCGCAAAGGACAGCCTGATCACCCCCGAGATCTATGCCGAACAGGCCGGCGACGATTTTCACAAGAAGATCGTTTCCCGTATCTATGCCGAGTATCAGAAACGCCTGATGGCCGCCAATGCCCTCGACTTCGACGATATTATTTTCAAGACGGTCGAACTTCTGGAAGCCTTTGAGGATGTCCGCACCTATTATCAGCGCAAGTTCCGCTATGTTCTGGTCGATGAGTATCAGGACACCAACTACGCCCAGTATGTCCTGTGCAAGATCTTGGCCGGCGGCTACGAGAACCTCTGTGTTGTCGGTGACGACGACCAGAGTATCTATAAGTTCCGCGGCGCCACCATTGCCAATATTCTGGAGTTTGAAAAGCAGTATCCCGCAGCCGAGACCATCCGTCTCGAGCAGAACTACCGCTCGACCTCCAGTATCCTTTCGGCGGCCAACAGCGTTATTTCCAACAACGCCGCCCGTAAGGGCAAGACCCTCTGGACCGAAAACGGCACCGGCGATGCTGTTTATCTCTATGTGGGCGAGAACCAGGAGGAAGAGGGTCAGTTTATCGCCAAAACCATTCTGGAGGGCCGTACAAGAGGAGAGAAGCTGAATACCTTCACCATTCTCTACCGCAACCATGCTCTGTCCAACGGTATCGAGTTTGCCTTCAAGCGCAACGGTATTCCTTACCGCATCGTTGCCGGCCATCGCTTTGCCGACCGCGCCGAAGTCCGCGATATGATCGCCTATCTGTGGGTCATCAGCAATCCGGCCGATACCATCCGCCTGTCCCGTATCATCAATGTCCCGGCCCGCAAGATCGGCGCCAAGACCATCGATACCCTGCAGGAGGTTGCTGTCCGTGAAGGTATTTCGATGTTTGACGCTGCCGAGCGCAGTCATGAGTTTGCCGATCTGGCCCGCAGCGCCCCGGCTCTGCACGCCTTTACCGGTATGATCCGCGAACTGCAGGCCCTTAAGGGACAGATCCCTATGGACGAGCTTTACGATCTGCTCATCGAAAAGAGCGGCTATGATATCTATCTGGCCGGTCAGGGCAACGAGGGCAAGACCCGCATGGAAAATGTCCTCGAACTGAAGTCGAGCATTCTCGACTACTGCGAGAAGCACGAAGAACCCACCCTCGAGGGCTTCCTTGAAGAGTGGTCGCTGATCGCCGATGTCGATACCTTTGATGAAGAGGCCGACGCCGTTACCATGATGACCATGCATTCGGCCAAGGGCCTGGAGTTCGACACCGTCTTTATCTGCGGCGCCGAAGAGGGCATTTTCCCCTCCTACCGCTCGATGGACAGTGAAGAAGAACTGGAAGAAGAACGCCGCATCTGCTATGTCGCCATGACCCGTGCCAAGAAAAAACTCTTCATCACATCGGCCAAGCGCCGTCTGCTCTATGGCCAGACCTCTTTTGGCAAGCTGTCCCGCTTTGTCGAAGAGATCGATCCCCAGTATCTGCAGCGTCATTTGCCTCGCGTCAACCCCACCGAGCAGCGCAGCGCTGCCCCGGCCAAGCGTGCACCTATCCAGCGTCCTTCGATTTCGGTAGCACCCAAAAAGGAAGCACCCAAGTCGGCCATGAGCTTTGCCAAGGGCGACCTTGTTGTGCATAAGGCCTTTGGCAGCGGCCGCATCGAAAATGTCACGCCCATGGGCGGCGACCTGCTGCTGGAGATCGTTTTTGAAAGCGCCGGTACCAAGATGATGATGGCCAAGACGGCTTCGCAGTATCTGGCCAAAATGTAAACAAAGCCATACGATTTCTTATTAAAATACAGACAAGCAGGAGGTCTCTGTCATGACAAACAGCGAAATGAAGAAACAGCTCGACCGGATCATTGAAGAAATGCGTGATGCCTGGCATGTGCCGTCGATCATGCTTTCGGTCACACGGGGAGGGGAGACCTTCTACTGCGGCGGCGGTATTGCCGATATCCGCACCGGTGCACCGGCCGACGAGCATACCCTTTATGCCATCGCATCGGCCTCCAAGGCCTTTATTGCCACAGCCATCTGCATGCTGGTCGATGAGGGCAAGCTGTCGCTCGACCAGCCGGTCAAAGAACTGCTGCCCGATTTTCAGATGTACGATCCCTATATGACCGAGCATCTGACCATGCGCGACGCCATGAGCCACCGCACCGGTCTGCCGCGTCACGATATCACATGGTATGTCCATCCCGAGCTTAAGCTTCGTGATCTGGTGCATATTCTGCGCTATATGGAGCCTGCTTATGCACCCCGTACCCGTATGCACTACCAGAACCATATGTTCACATTGGCCACCGTTGTGGTCGAGGAGCTGACCGGTATGCCCTGGAACAATTTTGTGGAAGCACGCATCCTGAAGCCGCTGGGCATGAGCCGTACCTACTGTCTGCCTTCCCAGTTCCGCGGCAAGGTCGAAAATGTGGCCGAGCCCCATGCCTATGTGGGCGGCGAGATCCGTTCGATCCCGTATGCCGATATTTCGGGTGTCGGCTGTGCCGGATGCATGACTTCCACCGTCCACGATCTGGCTATCTGGGCCCGACTGCAGGCAGGGGAGGGCGAACTGGACGGCAAGCGATATTTCTCCAGAGAACGGGCTGCCGATCTGCATACACCTCAGATGATCATCAAGCCGGGCGAAATGTCGGATATGGCATTCCCCGAAGTCACCCATACAGCTTATGGCCTTGGCTGGTTCATCGAGAGCTATCGCGGCCATACCCTGGTTCACCATGGCGGCACCATCGACGGCTATAAGAGCATCGTCGGTTATCTGCCGGGCGAGGATGTCAGCTTCGCCGTTTTGTCCAATCGCGAGCGCAATCAGTCGCCCATGGCACTGGCCTATG
>JAFQKM010000040.1 GCA_017396925.1 Clostridia bacterium | reverse complement strand
TCGGCGCAGGCGTCCAGCACCTTTTCGGCGCCGTTGCCCATGCCGTAGATGACGAGGG
The DNA here is from genome assembly GCA_017396925.1 of Clostridia bacterium. GTDB lineage: Bacteria > Bacillota > Clostridia > Oscillospirales > Butyricicoccaceae > RGIG1902. The sequence continues at coordinate 10,657 of JAFQKM010000040.1, read as the reverse complement.
GGCGATCGGCCGCCTGCAGGGCCGACCATAAGTAGGGAAGGGGCATAAGGGCCTCCTTTGCATGAGAAAGTACTGCTATGATTATACACCAAACCATGCGGCAGAGAAAGGGCATTTCGTCAAAACAGATAAATTATACCTTGATAATCGGGGGCGGATTTAGTATAATTTAGCTTGTATAGGTTTATCCAATATAGATACAAAGGGAGTTGGTATTTTTCTATGGACAGTAGCGGCAGTAGTATGATCTACTTGTTATTGATCCTTCTGGGTCTCGCAGGCGGCTATTTCGCTGCGGCCGAAACAGCCTATTCTTCGATGAACAAGATCCGCATCAAAAAGTTTGCCGACGATGGCGACAACCGTGCCAAGCGTGCCATGAAGATCTCGGGCGATTTCGATCGTGCCCTGATCACCATGCTGATCGGCACCAATATCACCCACATCGGCTTTGCTTCGCTGACCACCATGCTGGCCACCCGGTTGTGGGGTGCCGGATCGGTACCCATGATGACCATTGCATCGACGGTCTTCGTCTTTCTGTTTGTCGAGATGCTGCCCAAGAGCCTGGCCAGTGAAAAGAGCGAAACGATGGCTCTGATGTTCTCCGATACCATGAGCCTGCTGATGAAGCTGCTCACGCCGGTATCCTTCCTCTTCAATGGTATCAGCACCATTATTTCCCGCCTGTTCGGCGCGGAAGCACTGCCCACCATGACCGAAGAAGAGCTGCATGAGATCATCGACACCATCGAGGAAGAAGGCGGCTTTGAGCCCGAAAAGGGCGAGCTGGTCCAGTCGGCCCTCGATTTTGGCGAGACCACCGTACAGGATGTATTCACCCCCCGTGTTGATATGATCACGCTGGATGTTGACAGTACCCCCGAGGAGATCCTGGAGGTCATCAAGACCCACAAGTTCTCCCGAATCCCGGTCTGCCGCGACAGCATCGATGATATTGCAGGCATCCTGCACACAAGAAACTACCTGAAAGAATATCTGCAGAAGGGCAGCGTCGATCTGGTCGGCATGCTGAGCCCTGTGCATTATGTACATAAAAAGACCAATATTCAGGATCTGCTGGGCGATATGAGCCGACAGAAGACCCACCTGTGCGTCATCACCGACGACTATGGCGGCACACTGGGCATCGTCACCGTCGAGGATATCCTGGAAGAGCTGGTCGGCGAGATCTGGGACGAAGACGATGAAGTTGTTCTGGAGATCGTCAAGAAAAAAGAAGATTTCTATGAAGTCTCGGGTGATATGCTGGCCGAAGACGCCTTTGATGCCATGGAGGTCCCCTTCGACGAGGAGGCTCTCGAGCATAAGACCATGGGCGCCTGGGCCATGGATATCTTTGAAAATATCCCCTCGGTGGGCGATTGCTTCGAGCAGGACGGCCTGCGTGTGACCATCCAGCAGATCCGGAGCAACCGCATCACCAAGATGAACGTATTGGTTCTCGACCGCTCGGCGGGAAAGAACGATGAACAGAAGTATTAAAACAGGAGTTGGTATTTAAAAATGGACAGTAGTTACTGGCCATATCTGGCGATTGTTATTCTGATCGCTTTTTCGGCATTCTTCTCCGGCTCGGAGATCGCCTTTGCCTCGGCCAATAAGATGCGCCTTAAGAAGGGCGCAGCCGAAAAGGGTCTGCGGGAAAAGGTGGCCTATGAGATCTCGGAAAACTACAGCACCGCCCTTTCTTCCATCCTGATCGGCAACAATCTGGTCAACATCGCCGCCTCGTCGGTGGCCACCGTGATTGCCATGTCGATCTTCGGCGAAAACAGCAGCAAGGGTCCGGCCATCGCCACGACGGTCATGACCATTCTCATTCTGATCTTTGGTGAAATCACCCCCAAGATCATTGCCAAGAAAAACAGCGATACCTTCTCGGTAACGGTATCGCTGCCCCTCAAGATCATCATGACCATCCTCAAGCCGGTCAATGTGGTGGTCATGGGCATCCTGCACTTCTTCGAGAAGCTGTGGGGCAAGACCGAAGGCCCCTCGATGACCGAGGAAGAGCTGGCCTCCATCATCGAGATCATCGAGGATGAAGGCGTTATCGACGAAGACCAGAGCGAACTGCTGCAGTCGGCCCTCGAGTTTTCCGATATCACGGCACAGGAGATCCTCAAGCCCCGTGTCGACATGATCTCCATCGATATCGATGATGATTTCGACGAAATCAAGGATCTGATTTTCAATGTGCCCTATTCCCGCATCCCGGTCTATCGCGATACCATCGACAATATCATCGGTATTCTGTATATCGACCATTTCTTTAAGGCACTGGTCGATCAGCCCGAGATGGACAATCGGGCGCTGGAAGCCCTGCTCATGCCTCCCAGCTTCATCCATAAGACCATGAAGCTGCCTGCCGTTATGACCCAGCTGCGCAGCAAGAAGATGCATCTGGCCATCGTCGTCGACGAATACGGCGGCACCATGGGTATGGTCACGCTGGAAGACGCCATCGAGCAGCTGGTCGGCGACATCTGGGACGAGACCGACGAGATCGTCGATGACGTTACCCAGCTGGCGGAAGACAGCTTCCGCGTCAGCGGCGACCAGTCGATCTACGACTTCCTCGAGCAGTTTGAGCTGGACGATCACCGCTTTGATACCGAGTATGTCACGGTCGGCGGTTGGGCCATCGAGATGTTCGACGGCTATCCCCAGAAGGGCGACAGCTTCGAGTATCAGAACCTCAAGGTGACCATCGACGAGGTCGACGACCTCCGCATCGTCAGCCTGCTGGTCAAGGTCTTCCCCAAGCCCGAAAGTGAAGACGAAGACGAATAAGCGCATAAGCCTCTGCACCGCATGGTGCAGAGGCTTTCTGTTTTCATTGAAAAAAACAACCTGCTGTGCTAAACTGAAGGAAGAGAGCAGAACAAATCGACCCTGAGAAAAGGAGCGTTTATTTATGTCCTATACAAAAATCATCTGCGGCAAGCTCTATGACGGCATCAAGGACGAACTGCAGGAAAACATGGAGATCCTGATTCAGGACAAGCTGATCCGTGAGGTCGGCAGTCAGGTCAGCACGCCCGAGGGCTGCAAGGTCATCGACCTTTCCCATCTGACCGTCACCCCCGGTATGATCGACGCCCATGTCCACGCCAGCTACTTCGACTGGCGCGAGATCCACAAGGATCCCATCTATTATTCCGACGGTATGCGTGCCCTGGCCGCAGCCGAATGTGCCCGCAAGGCGCTGGCTGGCGGCTTTACCACCATCCGCCACATCGGCTGGTTCCAGGAGGATTATTCCCTCGACGTCAAGCGTGCCATCGATGCAGGCTATATCGAGGGCGCCCGTATGATCGCCGCACCCCACTTCCTCTGTGCCCCCGGCAGCCATGGCGACTCGACCCAGAAGATCGCATCCAATCCCCGTCTGTCCCGTTTCCTCGAGACCCACTATCCCACCATGGGCAGCGGCGCCGAGTTTTTCCGCGACGCCGTCCGCCACGAGGTCAAGCTGGGCGCCGATTTCATCAAGATCATGGCCACCGGCGGTTTCTTTACCCCCAACGACTCGCCCGAAGACAAGCAGCTTTCGGATGATGAACTGCAGGCCATCATCGATACCGCCCATTCGCTGCACACCACCGTCACCGCCCATGCCTATACCACCGAGCTGGTCACCACCCTGGCCAATATGGGCATCGACGGCATCGAGCATGCATCCCTGATCGACGAGCCCACCGCCCGTCTGCTGGAAGAAAAGGACGTCTATGTCGTCCCCACCTTCTGTCCCTACGACGAGATCGTTCTGCTGGACGAAGAGAAGCTGGCCCAGAAGTCGCCCGAGTTCCAGCGCAAGCTGCGCCACTATCGCGATAACCTTGTAAACAGCCGCGAGATCCTCAAGAACAGCAGGATTCGTCTGGGCTACGGCACCGACCTGGTCGTCGGCTATCAGAACTATGAGTGCGGCCGCGAGTATTCGGCATGGCTGCGCAACGGCATGGATCCCTTCCGCACCCTCAAGGCGGCCACCGCCGTCAATGCCCAGATCATGGGCCTTGATGATATCCTCGGCACCATCGAACCCGGTAAGCTTGCCGATATCGCCGCATGGCCCCGCGACCTGCTCAAGGACGACAAGGCCCTGCTCGACTGTGCCTTCGTCATGAAGGAGGGCAAGGAAGTCCGCGCCTACTCGATCCTGAGCGATTATCCCGAAGAACAGTAAAATACCCAATGAAAAAGCCACCCTTCATGGGTGGCTTTTCTTATGTGCGGATCATTCGGCGCGTTCGCCGAGGACGGGGCGCAGATAGCGTTCTTCGTAGTGTTCCTGCCATTGCTGGCTGTGGTTTTCAATGGCTTCGTCGGCCAAGCGATGGTATTCGTGAATATCGAAGGAGGTAACGCCGTCGTCGTACATCAGGACATAGATCGAGATGTTGGAGCAGTGGTCGGCGATCTTCTCCAGATCGTGGATGATATCGAGGAAGGGAATGCCGTTCTGAACGGTGCACAGGCCCTGCTGAAGGCGCTGGATGTGCTTGTCCTTGAGGGTCTCCTTAAGAACGTCGATGACCTCTTCGAGGGCGCCGATGCAGTCGGACAGGGTGCCGTCGGAGTTTTCAAAGGATTCGAGGGTCAGGGTGCTCATTTCCTCCAGCGCGTTGGACATGATGCCGATCTCGCAGACGGCATCAGCCGAGAACTGGATGTTCTGCTCGCGGATGTTGTCGTAACGCTCGTGGAGGTTTTCGGCATAGTCGCCGATCTGCTCGAACTCGCCGACCGTGTGCTGGATCTCGGTATAGGCACGCTGGCAGCTCTCCGACAGGGAAGCATCCTTGAGGGTCAGCAGATAGGTGTTGATGCGGGCCTCACAGGTGTCGAGGAAAGCCTCGTTGGACATGAAGATCTCATGGTCCAGCTGGGAGTGGTCGACGATGCCGGTGGTGGCCATGCGGACATTGGCAAAGGCACGCTGGCCCATGGCACGGATGACCTTGCGGCACTGCTCGAGGGCGATGGCCGGTGTGGCGGCAAAGCGGGGATCGAGGAGGGCCAGCAGGCGGTCTTCTTCGCTGAGGGGCTCGGCCTCTTCGGCACGGAAGGTGCGCTCGGCCAGGCCGACCAGCATGCTGCGGAAGGGCAGTACCAGCAGGACCGACAGCAGATTAAACAGGGTGTGGATATGGGCGATCACAGCCTTGCTGGCCACCATACCCAGCCAGTTCATGCCCTGCATGCCCATCAGCAGGCCGAGGGCAAAGGCAGCGCCGATACAGTTGAAATACAGGTGGAGCAGAGCAGCCTGTCTGGCATTGGCGCCGCTGCCGCGGGCCGCGCGGAAGGACGAGAAACAGGTGCCGATGTTGATGCCCAGGATGAGGGCGATGGCTGCGGTCATCGACAGGCTGCCGGTGACGGCCATGGCCTGCAGCAGAGCGACCGACAGGGTCGAGCTGCGGATGAGCAGGGTGATCAGCAGGCCGCAGACCAGCGCCAGGAAGGGGTTCTGCAGGGGAGCCATCAGGCTGTTCCATTCGATGAGAAGCAGCGAGTTGGTGAAGGCATTTTCCATCAGAGTCATACCCATCAGCAGCAGGCCGATGCAGAGGATGGCCTGGCAGCCGGTGCGGATCTTACGCTTTTTTACAAAGAGCAGGGGCAGACCGCCCAGTGCCATCAGCAGATAGGCGATCGAGCCGGTGGTCAGCAGATAGGAGATATAGCTGTTATAGCTGAAGCCCGCACTGAAGCCGAGGGCGGTGATCTGTGCGGTGATCGTGGTGCCGATGTTGGCGCCCATGATCAGACCAAGGCACTGGCCGAGGGGCAGAATGCCGGCGGCGGCAAAACCGATGACCAGCACCATGGTGGCCGAAGAGCTTTGGGTCAGGGCCGCCATCAGCGCACCGGCCAGAATGGCTTTGAAAATGTTGCCGGCCGTGGTTTCCAGCGAACGCTGAAGGTTTTCGCCAAAAAGCTTCTTGAGGGAAGCGCCCAGACGGGAGAGGGCAAAGGCAAAAAGGCCAAGGCCACCCAGCAGCTGCAGCAGAAGAAGGGCATGCAGGGCAAAGGATTCGGATATGTTCAAATTGATTCACCTCATATTTGGAAATCTTGGGTTTGGGACATACACATTTATTATATAAAGTCGGATGGGGTGAAGTCAAGCAAAGGGGAGAAGAAAGTAAAAAATCAGTAAATATCGGCAGGGAAGAGGTGGGGAAAGGGCCGGAAAGGTTGAAATGGTGCCTGCTTTCTGTTATGATAAAGTCAGAATCGGCATCTGCCGAAACAGGATAAAAAGATAAAGATCAAAGGAGTGCAACCACCATGATTTTAGGTAAACCCGTAATCTGCATCAGCAATACATCCGATAATACAGTCGCTTACAACGACGGTGTCGGCGTCAGCGACAATGTCAAGCTGGGCCTGCGCCGCATCGTATCCCCCTCGGCCTACATCCGCGCCGTTGATCTGGCCGGCGGTATCCCCGTTCTGACCGCCGAGACCAGCGCCGAAGAATATGCCGAAATGTGCGACGGTCTGATCCTGTCGGGCGGCGAAGACCTTAACCCCGCTATGCTGGGCGAAGAAAAGCTCAACGATACCGTTAAGTGGGACGATATCCGAGACGAATACGAGATGAAGCTCTTCAAGGCCTTCATGGCCAAGGGCAAGCCCATCCTGGGCATCTGCCGCGGCTTCCAGTTTATCAATGTCGCCCTGGGCGGCGGCCTCTACCAGGATCTGGTCGAGCAGATGGGCCTCGTTCATATGAATGTTGATATCCGTCATAAGGTCACAACCAAGGAAGGCAGCCTGCTGCACAAGATGTTCGGCCCCGAGTTCCGCGTCAACAGCACACATCATCAGGCTGTCCGCGAGCTGGGCGAAGGCCTGGTCGGCACAGCCTACTCGGTCGAGGGCATCTGCGAAGCTTTCGAGCATGAGACTTTGCCCGTTTACGGCACACAGTTCCATCCCGAACGCCTGACCAACCTGCTGTGGGATGATCGTACCCCCAACTTTGCCCCCTGGTTCGACCATTTCATCAAGCTCTGCTCCAATGAGAACAAGTAAACAGCGCATTGCAGCCCTGCTGGCCATGGCCATGCTCAGTTCCGGCCTGTCGGGCTGCGCCCTCCTGCATTTCGACGATCCTGCCGAAATCAAGGCACAGGAGGAAGAAATCGCCAAGCAGCAGAATGTCGAGCTGCCCGATGCAAAGGCGCTGCTCAATACCGAAAAGCTGGTTATCGACGAGCAGCTGCTGGACGACGCCGGCAAGGAGATCGCCCGTTATCAGGCGCGTTTCCCCTATTTTGAAGCGGGCGACAATGCGGCCCTGCAGAACATCAATGCCCACTATGAAAGTGAGTTCGGCCATCTGCAGAGTGACAAGGAACGTTTCTTCCAGCTGGCTCGTGAAAAATCGTCGGATACCGTCCATACCAGCGTCTTCGATTATGAGCTGCTGCGGGGCAGCGACAGTTATATTGCCATCCTGCGCAGCTTCGAAAGCGTCGACAGTCTGGGCGGCAGCGGCAAGTTTTATGCCTGCGAGCTGTTCAGCGCCGCCACCGGCCTGCGCCTCAAGTTTACCGATATCTTTTCGGGCGACAGCAAAAAGGCCATGGAGACCCTGCGCAGCGACCTCGCCGAATGGTGCGCCGATCATGAATACGATACAGCCTGGTTCGACGGCATGACCGACGAGCTGCTGTGTGAAAACTTCACCATCGACGCCGATACCCTGTATCTAGGCTTCGACCGCAATACCCTTCCGGGCGGCGAGACCCTGATCGAGCTGGTGCTCGATCCCTATACTGCCTTTATGGGCAGCAACTGATTTTTTGGAACCACAGCGCATTAAAAATAGACAAGGAGAGATTTCTTATGAACATGACAGAGAGATTCCTGAAGTATGTTGCCGTCGGCACAAACTCCAACCCCAAGTCCCCCACATGCCCCAGCACACCCGAGCAGAAGGTTCTGGGCGCCATCCTCGTTGAGGATATGAAGGAACTGGGCATCAAGGATGCATTCATGGACGAGCACGGCTATGTCTACGGTACAGTTGAGGGCAATGTTCCCGATGCACCCGTTGTCGGCTTTGTTGCACACATGGACACTGTTATCGATATGCCCTGCGAAAACATCAAGCCCCGCTTTGTCGAGTACAATGGCGGCGAGATCGTTGTCAACGAAGAGAAGGGTTATGCATTCACACCCGATGCAGCCCATGTCGGTCACACACTGATCGTCACCGACGGCACAACCCTGCTGGGCGGCGACGACAAGGCCGGTATCGTTGAGATCCTGGAAATGGCCAAGTATTTCATCGAGCATCCCGAAGTCAAGCATGGCACCATCAAGATCGGCTTCACACCTGACGAAGAGATCGGCCGCGGCGCCGACAAGTTCGACGTCCCCGGTTTCGGCGCTGATGTCGGCTACACCGTCGACGGCGGCAGCCCCGCAGCTGTTTCCTACGAGAACTTCAACGCTGCTGCTGCAAAGGTTGAAGTCTTCGGCACAAACTCCCATCCCGGCGGCGCCAAGGGCGCTATGGTCAACTCCCTGTGGCTAGCTATGGAGTTCCACAACATGCTGCCTGTCAACGAAGCTCCCCAGTTCACCGAGGGCTACGAGGGCTTTGCACATCTGAACGGCATGTCGGGCAACGTCGAGCACACCGTCATGGAATACATCATCCGTGACCACGACAAGGAGATCTTCCAGAACAGAAAGGCTCGCTTTGAGAAGATCGCCGCTTACATGAACGAGAAGTACGGCCCCAACGCCGTTAAGCTGACCCTGACCGACTCCTACTACAACATGAAGGAGCCCGTTATGGAGCATCCCGAGCTGATCGACATCGCCTTCGCAGCCATCGAAGAAGCCGGCTATAAGCCCTTTGCTTCGGCTGCACGCGGCGGCACCGACGGCGCTCGACTCTCCTACATGGGTCTGCCCTGCCCCAACCTGGGCACAGGCGGCGGCAATGCACACAGCCGTTACGAGTATGTCTCCCTGCAGGAGATGAACGACTGCTACGAGATCCTGAAGAACATCGTTCTGAAGTACGCAGAAGTCAAGAAGTAAGAAAAAGAAATTCTTATAAAAAAGGCACCCTTCGGGGTGCCTTTTTTGCAGATGAAATATGGGGATGCCTGAGCGGCGGGGCTTGGCCCCAAGAGCGGAGCGTTGTGGGGTCCGGGGGGATTCGCAACACCCCGGTGACCTTTGGTTACTTTCGGTCATTCGAAAGTAACATCCAGATTCAGGTAATGTGTATCTGAGGCTGTTGTAGTTAAAAGATATATAGGGTATAGGGCTGAAAAGTTCGGGCATTTTGTAAAGGATGTTATTCCTTTACGATAATGCCCAAGGTCTTGATGAGCATAACAGCCTGATCGGGGGTGAAGGTGACGCCTTTGAGGTCGGGGATATTGAAATAGGCGCCGCCGATCTGGCTTTGGGTAAAGTCCATACCCTTGAGCCTGGCGTGCATGAAGTCGGCGCCCGTGAGATTGCAGTCTTCCAGTGCGGTCTTGGTCAGCGCGGCGCCCGAAAAGACGGCCTGCTCCATGCGGCACTGGCGGAAGATGGCGCGCTCGGTTTTGCAGCCTGAGAAACGGGCAAAGTTCAGCATGCAGTCTTCAAACAGAACCTCTTTGAAGCCGCAGTCCTGAAAGACGGCGCCGGTCATACGGCAGCCGATAAAGACGGCCTGGCGGAAAAAGCCGCCGTCGAAGCGGCAGGCGGTCAGGTCGCAGTCGCGGAAAACGATGTTGTCGGCCGCGATGCCGCGCAGCTCGTTTTCGGTCATGCGGCAGCGCTCGAACTTGCAGTCGGAGAGGTCCAGCCGAGGCAGATCGGCGTGGATCAGCGTATCGCTGCTGAAGCGGAAGCCCTTCAGGGCGATCTCTTCGTCGAAGGCGTAGGGCAGATCGATATCCAGTGTGCCGCTGCGCAGATCGGGGGACAGACGGGGCATGAAGATCTCCATGGCAATGCTCCTTTAAGTGTGGTACAATAGACACATTATAAAACAAAAGAGGGCTTCTGCCTATAGGAAAGGATGATTTTTTGTTTCGTCTGATCATTCTCGCTGTACTCGGCGTGTTTATCGGCTCCAATACCTATATTGCGCGTATGCTGGCCCGGTGGATGGGGCTGAATGCACCGTGGACCGTGGTCTGGTATGTGGGCTTTGGCCTGCTGGCCGCCAGCTTTTTCCTTTCGATGCTGCTGCCGGCCCACAGCGCCATCCGCAGGGCGGTCTATCTGCTGGGCGGCTGGTTTATGGCGGTCTATCTGCTGCTGCTTATCATCGTACCCCTTCTGCATCTGCTGCTGCGCGGCCGAAACGGGCCGATGACCGTAGCTGTTCTGCTGATCGCAGCCGTCCTGTATGCGGCGGTGGGTACATGGAATGCCGGCGTTATCCGTACGACACGCTATACCGTCGAGAGCAGCAAGGGGCAGCCTATGAAGATCGCCCTGATCTCCGACTTGCATATCGGCGAGCTGATCGGGGCCGAAAAGGTGCGCGAGATGGTGGAGGCCATCAATGCCATCGATGCCGATATCGTTCTGATGGCCGGCGACCTGTTTGATGTGGCAGGCCCCAAGGCTGTGCAGGATCTGGAGGCGG
>JAFQKM010000011.1 GCA_017396925.1 Clostridia bacterium | reverse complement strand
GATGGAAGAAGGTGTCAAGGCTAAGATCGCTCTGGATGCCGGTGCCTGCACCACCGCTGTTGAAAAGATCATCGAAGCCAACACCCTGCTGTCCGGCATCGGCTTTGAAAGCTGTGGCCTGGCCGGTGCACATGCCATTCACAATGGTCTGACCGTTCTGCCCGAATGCCATCATATGTACCATGGTGAAAAAGTCGCTTTTGGCACCATTGCGCAGCTGGTCCTCGAAAATATTCCTGCTGACGAACTGGAAGAGATCATCGGCTTCTGCATCGAGGTCGGTCTGCCTGTCACTCTGAAGGCTCTGGGTCTGGAAGAGGTAACCGACGAAAAGATCATGGCTGTCGCCGAAGCCGCCTGCGCCGAAAACGACACACTCCATAACATGCCCTTCGAAGTCACTCCCGCGACCGTCGCTGCTGCCATCAAGGCCGCCGACGCTTATGGTCGTTACTTCATGGAAGCTTAATTAAAACCCCTTTTTCAAAATGCCTGCCCCGCAAAAGTGAGGGCAGGCATTTTTTCTTCTTAAAGAAATCTTAAGTCTTTCCCTGCTTTTCTTTTAAAGGCCGCTTTGCTACAATAAAATAAAAAGGAGGTCCACCATGGGTATTCTTTCTGCCATTCTGACCGTACTGGGCATCCTCTGTCTGGGCGGCATCCCGCTGTTTTTCTTAACCTTTCTGGCCCTGATGGGCCTGACGCCCCTTTATGTGGCCCAGGTCATCCCCATCGTCGGCATCGCCCTGCTGCTGGCCATCGGCCTGCACCTGACCCGCCGGCTTTCGTCCAAAGCCGTGAAGCGTATGTGGCTGGGTCTGCTGACCCTCTGCCTGCTCTGGTCGGCGTTTCGGTTCAGCATGTGGAGAAGCTCTTCGATCTGGCCGAAGTCGAATGCGGATCGATGGCCGCTTTTGTTCAAAAGCGTTTCGCCCTTACCGATGATGAGATCTCCCGTCTGAAAGCCAAATGTTTGGAATAAGCCCAAAAGGGCGCTGCCGAATGGCAGCGCCCTTTTTATCTTTATCGAATCCCGTACTTCCCGATAATATAATCCATATCCTTATCGCCGCGGCCCGAAAGATTGAGCAGGATCGATCCGCGCCCCATTTCTTTGGCCAGCTCCATGGCATAGGCCACAGCATGGGCACTCTCGATGGCCGGAATGATGCCCTCCATACGTGCCAGCTTAAAGAAGGCATCGACTGCCGCATCATCGCCTACTGTGCCATACTGTACACGGCCGACATCATGCAGAAAAGCATGCTCGGGGCCGGAAGAAGGATAATCGAGGCCGCTCGCCACCGAATAGACCGGTGCCGGCGCGCCGGTTTCATCCTTAAGCATGATGCTGTTGAAGCCGTGCATGATGCCCTCTTCGCCATACTGCAGGCTGGCGGCATGGTCGCCCGGCTGCTTACCTCTGCCCAGCGGCTCAACACCATGGATGGCAACCGGATCATTGAGGAATCCGGCAAAGAATCCGGCCGCATTGGAGCCGCCGCCCACGCAGGCAACGATGGCATCGGGCAGCTCACCGGTCATTTCGGTAAACTGCGCGCGTGCTTCAATGCCGATCACGCTCTGGAAATCACGCACCATCAGCGGGAAAGGATGGGGGCCGACCACCGAACCGATGCAGTAGATGCTGTCCTTATAATCCTGTGCATAGGCCCGAAACGCTGCATCGACGGCCTCTTTGAGGGTGGCAAGACCTTCGGTGACCGGAATGACATTGGCCCCAAGGATCTTCATACGCGCCACATTAGGTGCCTGCTTTTCGATATCGACGGCGCCCATATAAATATCGCAGGGCAGGCCGAAATAGGCCGCTGCCGTAGCCATGGCCACGCCGTGCTGGCCGGCGCCGGTCTCGGCTATGACCTTCTTTTTGCCCATATACTTGGCCAGCAGCACCTCGCCCATGCAGTGGTTGAGCTTATGTGCGCCTGTGTGGTTGAGGTCCTCGCGCTTGGCATAGATCTGCACATTACCGATGGATGCCGACAGGCGCTCCAGATGGGAGATCGGCGTCGGGCGGCCCTGAAACTCCTTGCGGATGCGGCGCAGTTCGCTGATAAACCGCCTCGATTTGCAGATGGTGAAGTAGGCGTCGCGAATCTCCTCCATGGCCTTCTGCAGCTCGGGTGTGACATAGCTGCCGCCATACTTGCCAAAATAGCCGTTCTCGTCGGGATAGTGCTTGAAATAGGTCTCGAAATCAATACCGTTCTGTGTCATGGTTCTGTTCTCCTTTTATGTCTGAAATGATGGATTTTTATCTCGCACTCAAACAGAACCGCCATCGTCGAACCAGCAAAAACATCAGATGCCCTCCCTGAAAATACAAAAAGTCCCCGGCAGAAGCCTTCACTTCTGCCGGGGACGAATAGACAAAATATCCGCGGTGCCACCCCGGTTCACGGCTTTAGGCCGTGCGCTTGGCAGGGTACCTTCATACCCCCGGCAACTGACGTATGCCCACACGTTGCAGAATACTTTGCTTTCGCATTTGACTGCACCCTCAGCGGCCCATTTGACAACTTGTTTCCGACCCGGCTCTCAGCACCCCGGGCTCTCTGTACAGGCATCATTGCCGTTACTTCCGCTTCAACGGTTTGTTTCACTTGTTATTGCCTATTATACGCCCCTGTTTTTGCGAAATCAACCCTTTCGCCTGCATTTCTCTCAATTAAAGAAATCTTAAGCTTTTATATGCTTTTCTTTTAAACTTCGCTTTGCTACAATAAAATAAAAAGGAGATTTTTATGGGTACCCTTTCTGCCATTCTGACCGTACTGGGCATCCTCTGTCTGGGCGGCATCCCGCTGTTTTTCTTGACCTTTCTGGCCTTGATGGGCCTGACGCCCCTTTATGTGGCACAGGTCATCCCCATCGTCGGCATCGCCCTGCTGCTGGCCATCGGCCTGCACCTGACCCGCCGGCTTTCGTCCAAAGCCGTGAAGCGCATGTGGCTGGGTCTGCTGATCCTCTGCCTGCTCTGCGGCGGCTATGTAGGATATGGCTATTACAAAGACTCTATCCCCACCCTCGACGACCGCGACTTCATGCTCTACGACTACGTCCCCTTCGCCGAAGATACCAAGGCTGTATCCCTCGGCGAGCCTTCCACGCTGACCTACGACGGCCCTGTTTATAAGATGGACGGCGCCACCGCCCTCTATCCTATCTATGCCTCCTTCGTGCAGGCCATCTATCCCGAAGGGGAATACCGCATCTATGACAATACCGAAGACGGTCTTGGAAGAATTACCTGCACCGGCACCATCGAAGCCTACAACCGTCTGATCGGCGGCCATACCGATATCATCTTCTGTGCCGCTCCCTCGCAGGATCAGCTGGATGCTGCCAAAGCCGAAGGCGTCGAACTGCACCTGACCCCCATCGGCCGCGAGGCCTTTGTTTTCTTTGTCAACAGTAAGAACCCTGTCGATTCGCTGACCGTCGAGCAGATCCAACAGATCTACACCGGCAAGATCACCAACTGGTCGGAAGTCGGCGGCAGCAGCCAATCGATCCGTCCCTTCCAGCGCGCCGAAAACAGCGGCAGCCAGTCGGCTCTGCTCCGCCTGATGGACGGGCTCCCCCTCATCGAACCCAAGCGCGAAGACCGTCTGGGCGGCATGGGCGAGATCATCAACGAGGTGGCCGCCTACCGCAACTATAAGAATGCCCTCGGCTATTCCTTCCGCTTCTATGCCACCGAGATGGACGGCAGCGACGGGATCAAGCTGCTGGCTATGAACGGCGTTGCGCCCACCAGAGAAACCATCCGCGACGGTTCCTACCCCATCACCAGTACCTTCTATGCCGTCACCGCCGCCCCCATCGGCCAGCCGGCCCCCGAAGAGACCGACCGCGGCCTGCGTGCACTCCTCGACTGGATCCTGTCTCCGCAGGGTCAGCAGATCATCGAAGAGGTCGGCTATGTGGCCTTGCAGTAGGCCTTCCTTTCCTGTATGATAGAACCATCAAAAAATTTCAGGAGGACTCCCCCTATGCGTAAGAACTTCGGCGCCAAGGCCATCCTTTATCCCATGCCGGTCTTCATCATCGCCACCTATAACGAAGACGGCACCCCCAATGCCATGAATGCTGCCTGGGGCGGCATCAGCGAAGAGACCGAGATCACCATCTGCGTTGACGGCACACACAAGACGGCCGACAATCTGCTGGCCCGCAAGGCCTTTACGGTCAGCATGGCCACCGCCGATATGGTTGCTGCCTGCGACTATGTGGGCATCGTTTCGGGCAACAAAGTCCCCGACAAGTTTGCCAGAGCCGGCTTCCATGCCACCAAAAGCGCGCTGGTCGATGCCCCCATCATCGACGAGCTGCCCATGACCCTCGAATGCCGTGTCATCAGCTATGACCGCGAATCCTGCCGTCTGGTCGGCGAGATCGTCAATGTCAGCGCCGAGGAAAGCTACCTCAACGAAAAGGGCGAGGTCGACACCGCAAAGCTGCGCCCCCTGCTCTATGATCCCATGAGCCACGCCTACCGCGTCCCCGGCGAGATCGCCGCTATGGCCTTCAATGTCGGTATGTCCCT
>JAFQKM010000039.1 GCA_017396925.1 Clostridia bacterium | reverse complement strand
GGCTTCTTTGCCCTCTTTATGGATCTGGCATCCGAGCATGGCGCCGAGCTGGGCCTTGGTATGTACGATCTGGCTGCCAAGGGCCTGATCTGGGTGGCCGCCAAGACCCGTATCCGCATCCACGAGGCCCCCAAAATGATCACCGAAGCCACCGCCGCCACATGGCCCGAAGCCCCCGGCCGACTGCGCTGCAACCGCTACTATACCCTCAAGGATGGCGACCGTCTGTTGGCCGAAGGCAAGACCGAATGGATCATGCTGGAGCCGGCCACCGGCAAAATGGTCAAGACCGAGGGCAACTACCCGGCCGACCTCAACCATTGCCCCGACGTGGTCTGCGACCTGCCCTTCTCCCGCATGGACGACAAGTTCAACGATTGCACCGAGCTGGGCGTCTATCGGGTCAATTCGGGCGACATCGACGTCAGCCAGCACATGAACAACGTCCGCTATATCCATGCCCTCATGGGCATGCTGACCACCGCTCAGATCGAACAGCTGGGCATCACCGGCGCCGAAGCCATCTTCCGCATCCAGTGCTTCGAAGGCGAAAGCCTTTCGATCCGCACCCGTCCGTGGGAGGAAGGCATCGACCTCGCCGCCGTCAAACCGGACGGCAAGACGGCCATGATCCTCCGCCTGACCTGTACAGGCACCCTGTAAGCATGAAAAAAGACCACCCTCGGGTGGTCTTTTTGGTTTCACAGCATTTATGCCGCCTTCTGCAGCTTCTTGTCCATGGCGCGGGCGCGGAGGATGACCGAAGCGCCGATAACGGTGCAGGTCAGCGCAAAGACATACATGGCGCTCAGGCCGATGGTGTCCTGCAGAACGCCGCCCACCACATTGCCGATCATCGAGCCGCAGCCCGAGGTCATCATACCGATCATGGTCTGACCCATGATCTGATCCTGGGGCGCCAGATAATAGATGACATAATAGGCGACAACGGCGGTCAGCAGGCCGTAGCTGATGCTTTGGAACAGCAGGCCGAAGAAGAGCACCGGCAGGTTGGGGGCCAGGCATACGATCAGGTTACGGATAAAATAAGCACAGCCGCCCACAACGCAGAGGTTCATGGCGCCATACTTTTTCATCCACTTGGAGGCCATGGCCATAACCGGCATCTCGCTCATGGCATTGATAAAGACGGCAACGCCGTAGGTGCTTGTGTTGCCGCCCAGCGAGCGGACGATGTTGGGCAGATAGGTACCGAGGGCCGTATTGCCGGCCATACAGCAGGAGAAGCCCAGCAGAATGAGGAAGTAGACACGGTAGGTCTTGATGATATGGCCGATCGAGCCGCCCTTCGCGCCCTTCCCGCTGCGCTTCTGGCCCTTGGTCTGAGGCATACGAAGCAGCAGAAGGATCATCATGCTGCCAAAAATGACAAAGCCGACCGGCAGGATGCGGGGATCAAAACGGTCGATGATGGGGCCGGCCAGCACGGCGGTGATGGCCCATGAAACGCTGCCGAGGCCGCGGGCCAGGCCGAAATTGACCTCTTCCCCTTCCTGTGCATAACCACTGGCCATAACCTGCAGCATGGGCGCCGTACTCAGGTAAAGGGAATAAAGCATGACATATCCGCCCATGACCAGAATGACCGGAATGGGCAGCCAGGCCATGCCACAGAAAAGCAGGCCCATGAAAACATAAAGCATACAGAGCAGACGATTGACCGACAGGCCCTCGATCTTCATCAGCAGCGAAGACAGCCAGGGCGCCAGAAAAATCGACAGGACACAGGCCGAGCCGGTGACCACGCCGATCTGGGTATTGGATACCCCCTTGAACTGCAGGAAAACGGCGACAAAGCCGGCAGCACAGCAGCCGACAAGATAAAAAAGCAGCGAAAGCAGATTATATTTGTTTTTAACAGACATCGGTTGCAAACCTCTCTTTCCACTATATACTTTTACACGGCAAAGGGGTATTTGTCAATGGGAGATTGCATAAGAAAAGCCGTCGGCAGGCGTTTTTTTCCGTCGGCCCCACAGTTTCCCATACATGGATACCGTCCGGTATGGCGCAGCCTTCTCCTTTGTGGTATACTGTAATCATACAGAATACCTTACGGAGGTGACACCATGGAACTGCTGCTCAATACCCAGGAGGAACGCTGCCGCATGGAGGTCTATAACGAATACCTCAAAAAGCTGCCCCAGCTGCTGGTCCAGCTGGAATCGGTGGAAAAAATGTATGAAAAGGCCCTCCTCGAGCTGGAAATGCTCAAAGACAAGGATCCCCACGACCATTCGGTCGCCCTTTATGCCGACCGTCTGGAACGCACGAAGGAACAGTGCCTCACCCGCATGGCCGATATCCGCAGCCAGGCCCACCTGATCTTCCGCCTCAAAGCGCAGATCGAGCAGGAAAGCACCGCCCTGCGCACCCTCATCGGAGAATAATACCAAGCAGAAGAAAAGCCGCCCTCGGGGCGGCTTTTTCTATCTGAACAAAACATAATTATGCGCCGTATTCTCCGTGCAGCCGATCTGCAGCCTTTTTCAGGGCAACCAACATGCCCTTATAGTAAGTCTCGATGCCTGCGGGCTGCATATACTGTACATTTTTTGCCAGCATTTCTGCGCAGGGGGTGGCCTGACGAATGCCCATGTTCAGCAGCTCTTCCTGCTCGGCTTTTTCTTTCTCGGCCTTTGCGATGGCACGCGGAGAACAGGTGACGAGCGAGGCCGCCTCAAAGTAGATGCACATTCCCATGGACAATGTGACCACCCATTGATGGAGGATC
This sequence comes from Clostridia bacterium, assembly GCA_017396925.1. Lineage (GTDB taxonomy): Bacteria > Bacillota > Clostridia > Oscillospirales > Butyricicoccaceae > RGIG1902. Next base: position 1,734 of record JAFQKM010000039.1, on the reverse strand, counting down.
ACGCCGCCGCGCAGGCCACACAGACTGAGGATGAAGAGGCTTGCCAGGAAACCGGCGCCTGCAATGCCCACAAAAACCGGGACGGAAAACAGGCTGTAACACATGGCCGAAACCGCTGCGGCTGCCAGAATGGCCCCCAACAGCTTGAAGCTGCCATCCTTCAGCCATCCGACCGTATACGGATCGGCAAGCCAGACAAAGGCGATCATGCCAAGGCAAACGGCCATCGAGAGCAGCAGACGGTAAAAATCACGCTTACGCGGAATCTCGATCTTCTCCCCGGCCGCCTGTGTCACCCTACGGACCAGAGCGCCCAAATGGCCGATATAGATACCGCTGGCTTTCCCCTCCCGGTCAACTGCCCCGCGATCCTGCAGCAGCGAAGCATAATCCTCGGCCCATCGGTCGACATAATGCCTGTAGACCCGGTCGGTCAGCAGAATCATTTCGGCGGCGTCGGTTTTTTCGTCGCTGCCGGTTCTGCGGCGATACAGTTCAGACGCCGCGCAGGCCATGCATTCCAGTTCCCATGCATCGTATTTCCCCTGCTCGATCTCCTGCGCCAGAAGGGGGATCTCTTTGAGCTTTTCCAGTCTGGTTTTTGCCAGATCGGGCGTCATGACGCCCTGCGGCTCTTCACCGCGAACATATTGCCCGAAATGCTGGCTCTGCTTGCCCAGATCAATGGAAAGCCGCTCGTAATAATCGGCCAGCTGCGCATAGGCCGAAGGCTGCATATCTGTCTGGACCGTATCGATGCGGCCAAGCAGAACAAAGACCCATTTGCGCAGCGTCTCGGCGACCTCGACCGCTTCGGCAGCATGGGCCGCACTTTCATCAAAGCTGCCTTCAAAATAATGCTCCAGACAGAAGGCTGTAATGCCAACACGACCGATGGCGTAATCGGCATAGTCGGGCAGCCAGTTGTACACAGCCGCCATCCATTTCGCAATTCCGGTAAACTCCTCCGGCTCCTCTGCCACATACAGCGCCTGCTCCAGCTGATCATAGAAGTGATGCAGATCCTCCGGGCCGACCGCAAGATCATCGATATCGGCAAGCCCGCCCAAACAGCTTCTCACTTCGTCCAGTGTCCGGCTGATCAGCTGGCCGCCCTCCGCTCTGCTCAGCTTATCCAGGCCGGGCCGAAGCTCGGCTGCCTCTCTGCACAGCAAGGGCATCACATCATATTCTTTATAGGTGAACGCACAGGCATCATAACTGTTCGGCTCGATTCCGGCCGCACGCGCCGCGGCCTCCTCTGCTTCTTTGCGCGCCGCTTCTCTGGCCGTAAAGGCCGCCCATTCGGCCTTCACATCCATTTTGCCGATCCTCTCGGTCATATAATCCGACATACGTTTCATTCTGTCATCCATATGGCAATCCCCCTTTGTGATTCTGCTCTCATTATACCCCTGCACTTTGCGAAAGTCCACCGTTTTTCTGTCTGTACAGCAGCACCTGCGGGGTCAATGCGGCAGCGGCGCCAAGGCGGTAGATAACCGCTCTTTGGTCAGGCGTAAAAAATCCGGTTTTGATCTTTCAGTTCAGGGAAGTCCATCTCTACTCTTTTGTAACCTGATAAATGCCAACCAGAATCAGGACAGCACCGATGACCAAACTCCAGCTGACCGGCTCTCCCAGAAGAATCACTCCGGAAACCATGGAACAGAGGGTCGTGATTGCGCCAAAGGAAGAGAGCTTTACAACAGACATTCTTCCGACGGCATAGTT
>JAFQKM010000010.1 GCA_017396925.1 Clostridia bacterium | reverse complement strand
ATCTTCGGGGACATAAAGGCCGCCGTCGGGGGCAAGGCCGCGCAGGATGGCCTCGGCCGCCGTGACCTTATGGGTATCGTTGCGTGTGCTGATAAAGCGCATGGGATGACCTCCCTTATATTTTTATGCTGTTACCAGTATACCACGATGAAGAGGGGAGGGCAATGGGGAAGGCGCCTGTCGGGCGGGAGAAGGAAATCCGCGCATCCGGGCAAAGAAAAAGCCCCGCCGAACAGGCGGAGCTTCGGAAGGCTTATTTTCGGATATATACAGGCCCTTTTGTCCATTCACGGCCGAGGGGATGCTCGCCGTAGGCCGGCAGGGCAAGGTCATAGGCGTCGGCGGCCTTTGCCTCCAGCTCGAACGCGGCGCGCGCCCCTTCGGGCAGGGCCTTGGCGGCAGCCGGCTTGGTGAGGAAGGTGAAATCCTCGCTGCTCTCGAGGCGGGAGAGGACGGCCCGTCCGCGGTCGTTGAAGGCCAGCACACGGGTGAAGGGGGGCAGGGGACGGTCCTGCTTTTCGATGCCGAGGAAGGCGCTGTAGAGCATACGGCGGATGCGCGAATGGGCATACCGCTTGGTCTTGGCCAGGGCGCACATCTCTTCAAAACTGCGGCCCTTTCTGACGGCTTCGGCCAGACGGTGCTCGAGGCCCTCGGCGGCGCCGGGGACTTTGGCAAAATCGGATGCGTCCATGCGGCGCAGGACGGCCGTGAGGGCACAGTCGAGGCGGGAGAGATCCCACAGCAGGCGGCCCTCTTCCTCGGCCCCCACCAGCATTTCAAAGACGGGGGCGGGCAGCAGGGCTTGGGCGCGGTCGAGCTGCTCGTCGCGGATGAGGGTGCGGATATAGGAGGCCGAGGCGATGCCCTCATGTACTTCTTCGCCGTCGTGTTCGGCGCCGGTGCGCTTGACGGCAATGGGGATCATGGAGGCCTCCTGCTGGCGGATGGCCCGCAGGTATTCGACGGCCAGGATGTTGTTGGGCTTGCGGATCAGCTCGGCCTTTTCGCGGATGCGGCTGTAGAGTTCCCGCTCGCGGGCGATGGCATAGGGCATACCCTCGTCCATACGGGCGATGATGGCCTCTTCGACGCTCTTTTCGGCGATCAGACCGGCCAGCGCCTGCAGCTCCTGCAGGTCGTCGTCCTCGGCGCCGAAGGAGATAAAATCGCATCCGGCCTGCCGCAGGATGTGTACGGCGCCGTCGGCAAAGCCGGGGGCCGAGGAAAGGCTCCACCGCAGGGGCAGCGACAGCACAAGGTCGGCGCCGCAGCGCACGGCGGCCTCGGCACGGCGGTTTTTGTCCATGACAGCCGCCTCGCCCCGCTGGACATAGTCGCCCGACAGGACGCAGACGATGGCCGTATCGTCGCCCAGACGGCGGCGGGTCTCTTCGATCTGATACTGATGCCCCTTATGGAAGGGATTATATTCTGCAATAATGCCACAAATCTTCATTTTTTCTCCAAAACACTTGTCAAAGTTACGAATCTGTTGTAAGATAAACTTGCTATGGACAAATTATATAGTAAATCCTGGTTTTAATCAACAAATATTATTAGGAGCGTGTTTAACATGAACATTCTGGTTATCAATGCCGGCAGCTCTTCCCTGAAGTATCAGCTGTTCGACATGGAGACAAAGGAAATCAAGGCTAAGGGTCTGTGCGAGAGAATCGGCATCGACGGTAAGTTCACCTACAAGCCCCAGCTGGAGGGCAAGGAAGCTCTGAACGCCATCGACGTTGCTATGCCCACACACAGCGAGGCCATTCAGGCTGTTCTGAATGCCCTGGTCGACGAGAAGAACGGTGTTGTCGCTTCCATGAAGGAGATCGACGCTGTTGGTCACCGCGTCCTGCACGGCGGTCAGAAGTTCTCTGAGTCGGTCCTGATCAACGAGCCCGTTATCGAAGCCATCAAGGAATGCATCCCCCTGGGCCCCCTGCACAACCCCGCTAACCTGATGGGTATCGAGGCTTGCGCTGCTGTTATGCCCGGCGTTCCCCAGGTTGCTGTTTTCGACACAGCTTTCCATCAGAGCATGCCCAAGAGCTCTTACATGTATGCCATCCCCTATGAGATGTACGAGAAGTACGGCATCCGCCGCTACGGCTTCCACGGCACATCCCACCGCTATGTCTCCGGCCAGGCTGCCGAGCTGCTGGGCGGTGCTGAAGGCACAAAGATCATCACCTGCCACCTGGGCAACGGCTCTTCCATGGCCGCTGTTAAGGACGGCAAGTGCTTCGACACATCCATGGGTCTGACCCCCCTGGAAGGTGTTCCCATGGGCACACGTTCGGGTTCCATCGACCCCGCCATCGTTGAAGTTATCGCCAACAACGAAGGCATGACACCCTCTCAGGTCCTCAACATGCTGAACAAGAAGTCGGGCGTTATGGGTCTGTCGGGCGTTTCCTCCGACTTCCGTGATCTGGACAACGCTGCTGCAGAAGGCAACGAGCGCGCACAGCTGGCTCTGGACGTCTTTGCTTACTCGGTCAAGAAGTATGTCGGCTCCTACGCTGCTGCTCTGGGCGGCTGCGACGCCATCGTCTTCACAGCCGGTCTGGGCGAGAACTCCCCCGAGATGCGTGCCAAGATCGCTTCCGGTCTGGAGTACATGGGCATCGAGATCGACCTCGAGAAGAACGCTAAGCGCGGCACAGTTGACATCACAGGTGCCAACTCCAAGGTCAAGGTCTTCGTCATCCCCACAAACGAAGAGCTGGTCATCGCTATGGACACAGAGGCCATCGTAAAGGCTCTCTAATCCCCAAAAAATCTGACGATTTTCCGGGGGCCCCATGTGATTTCATAGATT
>JAFQKM010000009.1 GCA_017396925.1 Clostridia bacterium | reverse complement strand
GCTTCGGCCGAGGTGCGCTTGCCGTCGAGGACATAGTCGACAGCGCTGCCGACCGAGTGGCCCAGTACGGGCATGTACTTGGCGCAGTAGGCGCTGATGGCTGCACCCTCTTCGCCGCCGTACATACGGGTCAGCTTGTTGATCATAACGGGGACGGTCTTGAGGCGGCGGACAACGGTGGTGCACTTTTCCTTCTGGCTCTTGGTGATGATGTTCTTTACAGGACGGGTCAGGGGATTCCAGCCGACGATGGCCTTGGCAACGCCGACAAGGCGGGCCTTTTCGGCATCCAGTTCGCTCTGGTCACATTCGACCCAGTTGGCAAAGTCGTCGATGCCGGCCAGACGCCAGTTCAGGTAGCGGACCAGACGGCCATGGTAGAACTTGCGGTCGAGGGTGCCGCGGTTCATTTTGGTCTGCAGCTCGGTCATATAAGCGGCAGCGCGGCCCAGACCGACGTTGCAGATCTCGCCGATGTCGGCGGGCTCGAGGTTCGACAGGCTGTAGGCATAGGCGGCAGCCAGTGTGGCCGAACGGGAGAGGATGTAGGGGTCGACCATGTCGAGGGTATCCGAGCTGGTGTGGTAATACTTATCGGGCCACTGACCCAGCATCAGGCAGGGAACATTGGTCAGCGGGTCGCTGAGGACCAGATGGTCGGAGCCGCCGCTGTATTCGGTCATGTGGCTGTTCCACATGGGGCAGTAGGATTCGGGCATCATGCCGGTGACCTGACGCTTTACCTCGTCGAGGATGGTGGCGGCGGCGTCGGAGACGATGGAGGGGGTGGACATGGGCAGGTCGGTGATGGTGATGGGGCCATAGCCGCCCTGCTGGCGGCCGCCGACCATGTCGAGGTTGAAGGCGGCGCGGATCTTCTTGGCCTGATCGCCGATCTTATCGAGGTAGGCATAGGTGCCGGTAAACTCGGGCACCAGCAGCATACGGACGCTGCGCTTGAGGGGAGGCAGCTTGCCGCTGTCGGTCAGATCCTTCAGCACGCGCATGGCTTCCATAACGCAGGCGGTGCCGCTGGCGTTGTCGTTGGCCGAGGCGCGGGGATGGCAGAGGTGGCCGACCAGCAGGATCTCTTCGTCGGTCTCGCCGGGCAGGAAGGCGGTGACATTCTCGATCTCGCCGTCGTAGATGGCGCTTTCGATATAGGCCTTGACGGTGGGGCGCTGGCCCTTGGCGGCCAGTTCGGCACACAGGGCGGCAAAACGGTCGCCCTCGCGGGGAGACAGAACAAAGCCGAAGGCCTTTTTCTGGCCGGGCTCCCACCAGAAGGAGGTGTAGCGCAGGGTATCCGACTGGTCGTGGCGCTCGCGGACATGGGGATCCTGCAGGACAAAGTCGGTGATCAGGCCGACGGCGCCGCGCTTTTCAACGACCCAGCTGTAGACCTTGTTGATATCGTCGCGGACAAAGACCATCTTGCCTTCGAAGTCGACATTCTTGTAGGCCTCTTCCTTGACGCCCTTGTCGAGCATGATGACCTCGAGGGGCTGGTTGCGGTAGTCGCAGGGGGCACTCTTCTGAATGACCGAGATGGCGCAGGCGTCGAAGTCGGCCAGACGGGTCTCGTAGGGGGTGACCAGATCGAGCCATGCCTGCTTGCAGTCCCACTCCTGGAAGGAGGGGTATGTACCGAAGATGACGTCCTCGCGTGCGGGATAGCTGAGGACCTCGGCGCCGGGGATACCCATGCGCTCCAGCTTGCGCTGGCAGTGGTGGGCGGCGGCACGGAAGCCGGTGGAGGCCTGAATGCGATGGAAGGTCGAGACCTCGGCCACCGTTTCGAAGGCGCGCTTGCCGTTGATATGCTTCAGAATTTCCTGTGTGTACTTACGGATCATAATTTTACCTCATTCATTCCAAGCTCGAAGGCTTTCAGATTGGCTTCAATAAACTTTTCGGGGACCGATTCGCGGAGGATGGCCTTCCAGTCGATATCTTCAAGGCCGAGAGCACGGATCAGCGCGCCGAAGAGGACGATGTTCATGGTGCGGCCGTTGCCGGCTTCTTCGGCCAGCGCGGCTGCGTCGAAGGCGACCGTCTTAAAGGTCTTCTGCATGGCCTCGACGGTGCCGTCGGGATAGGCGGCGGCGCCCGAAGCGACCGTCATGGGCAGGATCTTATAGTCGTTGACGATGGCAATGCCGTCGGGCTTGAGATAATCGGCCCAGCGAACGGCCTCCATGCGCTCCAGCGAGACCAGTACATCGGCAGCACCCCGACCGAAGAGGGGAGAATGGACCTTTTCGCCATAGCGGACCTGGGTGGAAACCGAGCCGCCGCGCTGGGCCATGCCGTGGACTTCGCTCATTTTGACATCATAGCCGGCGGCGATCAGGCCGCGGGTCAGGACCTTACTCATGAGGATAGTGCCCTGACCGCCGACGCCGACCAGCAGTACGCTCTTTACATTTGTCATATCGTTCACCTTAGATCCTTTCGATGGCATCGAAGGGGCAGATCTGGGCGCAGACCGTGCAGCCGGTGCAGAGGGTCTGGTCGATGCAGGCCTTGCCGTTTTCGATGGAGATGGCGGGGCAGCCGGCAGAGATACACATCTTACAGCTGCGGCACTTGTCGGTATGGACGATGCACCTGCCGATGTCGTGCTTGATCTTTTTGATCAGCAGGCAGGGACGGCGGGCGATGAGGGCCACGGGAACGGTGGCCTGTTCGGCCTCGGAGATGGCGGCCTCGGTGGCCTTGAGGTCCTGCGGATCGAAGATCAGTACTTTCTGATAGCCCATGGCGGTCAGCAGATCCTCGATGCGGATGAGGGGCGCGGTTTCGCCCATGAGGGTCTCGCCGCTGCCGGGGTTATCCTGATGGCCGGTCATGCCGGTGATCGAGTTGTCGACAACGCAGGGGACGACCGGCAGGTTGTTGTAGATGATCTCGACGGCGCCGGTCATGCCGCTGTGGAAGAAGGTCGAGTCGCCGACAACACCAAATACCTTCTTGTCGGTCTGGCCGGTCATCTGCAGGGCCTTGGCGATGCCTGCGGCGGCCGAGAAGCCGGCGCCCATGCAGATGGTGGTATCGACGGCATTGAGGGGCGGTGTGCCGCCGAGGGTATAGCAGCCGATGTCGCCGGCCACGATGATGTTCTTGTGGCGGGCAATGGTGGTATAGAAGCCGCGGTGGGGGCATCCGGGGCAGAGGACGGGAGGACGGACAACGGCTTCAACGCCGACGTCGCGGGTGTCGGGGGTCTTGTCCCACAGGGCCTTTTCGAGGATCTGGGGATTGAGCTCGTAGAGCAGAGGCACCTTGTCCTTGCCGATGCAGTCGATGCCGGCGGCGCGGATCTTGGTCTCCATATAGGGCTCCAGCTCTTCGATGACATAGAGGGTCTCGACCTTGGAGGCAAAGTCGCGGATCAGATCCATGGGCAGGGGGTGGGTGAAGCCCAGCTTGAGGAAGGAGGCGTCTTCGGGGAAGGCTTCCTTTGCATACTGGTAGGCAGCCGAAGCGGTGATAACGCCGATCTTGCTGCCCTTCATCTCGACCTTGTTGAGGGG
>JAFQKM010000038.1 GCA_017396925.1 Clostridia bacterium | reverse complement strand
TGCAGAAGGCATGGAAGAAGAGCCGTTTGACGGTATCATCGCCATGACCGGTGAGGACGGCGAGGAAGTCAACTTCCTGTTCCTCGATCTGGTCGAGTATGAGGGCAAGGACTATGCCGTTATGGCCCAGATCGTCGACGGTGAGCCCGAGCAGGAGGCCGTTATTCTGGAAGTTGTTCCCCCCGAAGAGGAAGACGGCATCGAGAGCTATGAGGGCGTCGAAGACGAAGAGACCCTCCAGGCTGTTTTTAACCTGTTCCAGGAGCGCAGCATGGAAGGCTGGGATTTCGAACTGAATGAAGAGGAGATCGAGCTGATCGATACCATCTTTGGCGAGCAGGAATAAGTCAACCACACAAAGAGCCGGAAGCACCGGCTCTTTTTTATAAGCGGAAAGGAGAGAAGCCTTGATGAACAGAATCTGCGATCTGCATACCCATTCGTATTATTCCGACGGTACGGCATCGCCGGCCGGGATCCTTGCACTGGCACAGGAAAAGGGACTTTCGGCTGTGGCGCTGACCGATCATAACACCGTGCAGGGGCTGCCCGAGTTTCTGCAGGCGGCACAGGAGAGCGGCCTGCGTGCCATTCCGGGCATCGAGATCTCCACCGGCTATGCGGGGCGAGAGCTGCATATTGTCGGGCTTTTTCTGCAGGAAGCTGTATGGGATCGGGTGACCGATTATGTGTCGGTCATCAACACCCGTAAGGAAGAGAGCAACCGCCGGCTGATCGCCGCGCTGCGTGGGCTGGGGTACGACCTCGATCTCGATGACCTCAAGCGCAAGCACAAGGGCAACATCAATCGCGCCATCATCGCCGCCGAGATGGTGGAGAAGGGGTATCTGCCGGAGATCCGCGACGGCTTCAAGGGGGTCCTGTCGGCCAGAAACGGCGTCTATGTGCCGCCCGAGCGCATTCCGGCCCTCGAGGCCATTGCCTTTCTGCGGTCGGTGGGGGCCGTGCCCGTATTGGCCCATCCCTATCTCAATCTGAAGCAGGACGAGCTGGAGCGATTTATCGCAGAGGCAAAGCCCTGCGGCTTGCTGGCCATGGAAACGAGGTATTCCACCTATACGCCCGAAACCACCGAAGCGGCTGTCCGTACAGCGGCGCAGTATGGCCTTTTAGAGAGCGGCGGCAGCGATTATCACGGCGGCAACAAGCCGGATATCGACCTGGGCAGCGGCCGGGGCAGCCTCTGTGTGCCTGCCGAACTGCTGACTCTGCTGGAGAAAATGCAATAAAAATATTTAAAAGCTCTGTCAATACAGGGCTTTTTCTTTTTAACTTTTTATAGTATAATCAAATTACCCAATAGAATTGTGAGGAAGAGGATATGATCCGCAAAGCCACCATGGGCGATATGGATGATCTGAAAGTGGTCTACCACAACGCCCGTCAGTATATGAAAGCCACCGGCAATCCCACCCAGTGGGGCGACACCAACCCGGCCATCGAGAAGCTGGAGCAGGACATCGAACGCGGCCAGCTCTATGTCTGCCATGCAGATGGCGAGATCTATGGCGCCTTTGTTCTGCAGTTTGGCGTCGAGCCCAATTATGTCACACCCCGTGAGGGCGCATGGCTCAATGAAGAGCCCTACGGCACGGTTCATCGCATTGCGGCAAAGGGCACCCGACCGGGCGTCTTTGACGAAGCCATCGGCTTCTGCAAAGAGCAGATCGACAATGTCCGCATCGATACCCATCCCAACAACAAGACCATGCAGCATCTTTGCACAAGCCGCGGTTTTGTGGAATGCGGCCGCATCACCATCGCCCGCGACGGCAGCGAGCGCATTATTTATCACTGGGTGAAGGAATAATATCAAAAGGAGCGCTGGGGCGCGACCGGCCGACAAATCTAAGAAATAAAATAAGGAGAGAGATTATGGTACGTCATGCAACACGAGAAGACCTCCCCCGCATCTATGAGATCTACGAGAATGCCCGCGCTTACATGAAGCGCACCGGCAACCCCACCCAGTGGGGCGACACCGAGCCGCCCATCGCCTGGCTGGATGTCGACATCGAGCGCAAGGAGCTTTATGTCTGCTGCGACGGCGATGACGTCTATGGCGTATTCATGTTCATGATGCGCGACGAGCCTTTCTACCATCATCCCATCGAGGGTGCGTGGCTCAACGACGAGCCCTACGGCACGGTTCACCGCATTGCCGCCCACGGTTCCCGCGGCGGTGTATTCGACGAGAGCATCAATTTCTGCAAGACCCTCATCGACAATGTCCGCATCGACACCCATCCCAACAACAAGACCATGCAGCACCTCTGCGAGCGCAGCGATTTCCAGAAGTGCGGCGTTCTGGAAGTCAAGCGTGACGGCAGCACCCGCATCATGTATCACTGGATCCGCGGCGTCACCGGCGATCAGAAGAAGTAAAGTATCCGATGGGAGGGGCATTGCCCCTCCCGTTTTGTATGCAAAACTGTGCAAGAAAAGGAAGCGAGATGTATGGGGCTTTTTGACAGTCTGTTTAAAAAGAAAACCGCGTCTGTACCTGTGAAACAGGCCTGCACACCGCAGACCGAGCTGTATGGTCTGCCTGCCGTACAGCTGCCCGACGGTCTGCAGGGCGAGGCACTGCTGAAGATCTGGAAGGAGGCCGACCGCAGCTATGGCCATCCTGTGATCATTCTGCGGGATGAGATGCTGGAAGAAATGCTGACCGAGTTTAATGTGGGCAGTTACCGGCCCGGACCGCTGCCCGATATTGATGCCTATCTGGCGCCCTATATCAAAGAGCTGGAAGAACCCGAGCAGTTTGAATATCTGATGGGATCGCCCGAGGATACCGGCGATGCGGTGAGATTTTTTCTGTCGCCCGGTCTTTCCACCGCACCGCGTTGGCTGGTATGGGTACCGGTCGGGCAGCCCTGGGAGATTTTTGAAAAGCTTCCGATCGGCGGCTGGAACGACTGCCCCGATGCCAATCACATGGCAGCCTATTGCCGCAAAGTTTATGGCAGCTGCGGCGCTGTACCGGCGCTGATCAGCGGTGAAAATCTGGAAATGGTTCCGGAACGCCGCCCCACCGCCGAAGAGGCTTTTCCTATGGCGCTGGATATGTATGGGTTCTGCACCGATATCGTCACCCAGGGTGTCGGCACCATCTGTGCGCTGGCCGATACGCTGCTGCGATCCGATATCTGGTATTTCTGGTGGGACTAAGGCACTACTTGACAATCTGTTCCTGCCACCTTACAATATTCCCTGTAGTTTTTTACAGATAGAAAGGAAATCATTCCCATGAACGAAGAAAAGATCCTTGCCACCGTCGGCAATGTCAGCATCACAGAAGCCGACGTTGATGCTTTCATCAACAGCCTGCCTCAGGAGCAGCAGATGTATGCCCAGAACCCCCAGTTCCGCCAGCAGTGTGTCGACCAGCTGGTCGCCATGAACCTCTTCTCCATGCTGGGCGAAGACGAGAAGCTGGACGAGACTGCCGAGTTCGATAAGTATATCACCAGCGCCAGAAGAGAGATCCTGGCCCGTCTGGCCATGCAGAAGGTTTTCTCGGCTGTTGAAGTTTCCGCAGACGAGTGCAAGGCTTTCTACGAGCAGAACCCCCAGTTCTTCCAGCAGGGCGAGAGCGTTTCGGCGAAGCACATCCTGGTCAAGGAAGAGGCCGAGTGCATCGAGGTTCTGGAGTCCATCAAGGGCGGCGAGGCCTTTGAAGACGCTGCAAAGCGCGTTTCCACCTGCCCCTCCAAGGAGCGCGGCGGTGATCTGGGCGCATTCTCCCGCGGCCAGATGGTCCCCGAGTTTGAAGAGGCTGCTTTCGCTGCCGAGATCGGCGCACTGGTCGGCCCTGTCAAGACACAGTTCGGCTATCACCTGATCAAGGTCGAGAACAAGACCGAAGCATCGGTCGTTCCCTTCGAGCAGGTCGCTCCCCAGATCTCCCTGAGCCTGCAGCAGCAGAAGCAGGGCGAGGCTTATGCCGCCAAGGTTGAAGAACTGAAGGCCAAGTATCTGGGCTAAGTTTTTGTTTCCAAAAAGAAAGACCACCCATGACGGGTGGTCTTTTTTTGCTGTGTGCAGGAGATTACAGGCTTGCGCCGAGGTCGAAGGCCTTCTGCTTGTAGGCCTCGAGGTCGTAGTCATCACGGCCGGTGCGGGCAACGCGGAGCACGCCGCAGTCTTCCCAATGGAGCCGCTTGATGATGACGTTGTTGTAGAAGGAAACGGCTTCATCCGAGCAGTCGGCATCGCCGCCCGATACGAAGATACCGGCGGTCTTCTTGGCCTTGAAGCGGCCGGCCACATAGAGGGCATACATACGGTCGATGACCGCCTTCATCTGGGCGGTGATGTGCCAGAAATAGATGGGGGAGGCCAGCACGATCATATCGGCCTTCTCGATCTCATCATAAAGGGGGATCATATCGTCCTTCTGACTGCAGGGACCGTTCTTATAGCACTGCATGCAGTGGATGCAGCCGTTCAGCTTCTTGCCGGCTACGCGGAACTTGGTGGCTGTGTGGCCCTTTGTGGCGGCGCCTGCAATGAAGGCGTCACACATCATGTCGGTATTCTTACCGGGGCGGGGGGAACCGTCGATGACGAGAATATGCATAGTTGTACCTCCGGGTATTGTATTTGACATAATTATACTGCACTGTATTAGCAAATGCAAGCGCAGCAGGGAGATTGAAAATATTTTCACAAACTTGGGAACAAACGGCAAAGCGAGGCAGTATCAATACCAAACAATATTGTTTGACATTTTTGAAAAAACAGGAGGAAAAGAAATGAACGGAATGTTTAACCCCGCAGTCATCGGCGGCGCAGTTGCTGCCATCTTTGCCATCGTGCTTCTGGTGCTTGGTTACCTCAAGGCGCCGCCCGACACGGCCTATATTATTTCGGGTCT
>JAFQKM010000001.1 GCA_017396925.1 Clostridia bacterium | reverse complement strand
CGTCATCTGGTGCGATCTGGAGATGGCGGCCGAGGACCACCTGGGCGGCATCAATATCGAGAGCAATCGCGCAGCCGTCTGGGAGATCTGCAGCTCGATCGCCGAAGATCGCCGTCCCGGCCTCTATACCCTCTTCCGTCTCCACGCCGAAGCCCGCGGCGAACTGGTCGAGGAGGAAAGCGAGGCCGATATCCGCTTTGCCCCCGACCGCGGCATTACCCCCTTCGATACCGAGGTCATCATGGCGGAGTATATTTAAGGGCATAGAAAACCCCCGTTCCAAAGACTGCGGAACGGGGGTTTCTGTTTTATTCCAATGTCAGTACGCAGGCCTTGAGGGCGGCCTTGGCCGAAAACATCTGGGTGCGTCCGCTGTCGAACTCGATGGTGAGAATGTCGCCATTGCGTTCGCGAATGATGCCGCCGCCGTAGTTGGTGTGGCGTACGGCCCGTCCGGGGACCAGCTCGCTGTTGGTCATTGCCGCCTGCCGGGTCAGCGGCTCGCTGCCCGACTGCACCGAAGGTTTGGGGACAACTCGAGCCTTCCGTTCGGCAGGAGCTTCTTCCGGCTGGGCTGTTTCGGGGAAAAGCAGGGCCGCAAAGCTCGATTTCAGTTCGCGCTTTTCAAAGGTAAAGATGGCCAGATCCTGCTTTGCACGGGTCATGCCGACATAGAAGAGCCTGCGCTCTTCCTCCAGCGCCTCCAGACGGGCGCGGGCGTCGGCCTCATCGTCGGCCGGCTTGGGCAGCATGCCGTCGAAGACGTCCATCAGAAAAACGCGCTCGTATTCCAGACCCTTGGAGGAATGTATGGTCGACAGAATAAAATTGCATTCAGGGTCGTCGATATGGCTGAGTACAATGGCGCGCAGCTCCTGCAGACGCTCCAGCAGGCGGAAAATATGAGGCTCCTGTTCGCCCAGCGCCTGTAGGATGGTGATCTTGCCGATATCGCCGCCGTGCTCCTTCAGATAATCGCCATAGCCCATACGCCATGCGATGCGGTGGATGGCCTTGTCGGCCGGTTCGTTCGGCAGATGCTCAAAATGGGTGACCAGCCCCTTGCATACCCGTCGGCTGCCGGGAGAGAGGGAAAGGTCGCGGCTGACCAGTTCCAGCAGGTTCTGCTTTCCGCTGCCTGTGCGCACGGCATTCTGTGCGGCTGTTTTGGTAATACCGGCCCCCAGCTTATAATAAATACGGAGGAAGGCGTCGCCGTCCCGGGGGTCGGCGGCCAGGCGGACGATATCGCTCACATCGCGTACCACGCGGTGGGTGAAGAAGATGCCATCGGGCTGGCGGCAGCGATAGGGGAGGTTGCGCCTCGACAGCAGATCGATCAGGGGGAGGGCGCAGTCGTTGTCGCGGTACAGAACGGCGGTCTCCTTTTTGCAGTCTTCGGCCACGGCAGCCAGATATTTATATTGTCCGCGGCGGTCAAAGATGGGGATGTTCCGCACATCCGGTCCGCCGGGGCGGTTGGCTTCCATATGCTTGGCGTGGCGCAGACGGTTGTTCTGAATGAAATCGTCGGCTTTTTTTACGATCTGTGGGGTCGAGCGGAAATTACGGGTCATCATCAGCACGCGGGCGCCGGGATGATTCTGCTCAAAATCGGTCAGTGCCTGGGGATAGGCGGCGCGGAAACCATAGATGCTCTGGTCTTCGTCACCGACCATAAAGAGGTTGCCTTCCTTCCCGGCCATCAGATCGATAATGGCATGCTGAATACGCGAAGTATCCTGTGCCTCGTCGACACATATATAAGGATAGCGCCGGCGCAGTTCCTGAAGGATCTCGGGATACTTCCTTAATATACGGTAGGCATAGACCATCTGGTCGTCATAGTCCATCAGACCCCGGCTGCGCAGGGCAGCATTGTATTCGCGATAAATCTGAGGGAAATGCTCGATCTCTTTGATCGCTTCCACTTCCGCATCGGGCAGCATCCTGTTTTTTACATAGGTGATCAGTGTACGCACACCTTTGATATCGCTTTCGGTGGCATAGTTTTTGGTAACGGCCTGATAGATCTGCCCCACCATCTCGCTGAGGCGGCGTTCATCGGTGACCAGTTCAAAAGCCTGCATACCGATCAATTGCTCGCATCGGCGGATGATGCGGGAGGATACACCGTTGATGGTGCGGAACTCCAGCACTTCGGCCAGTTCAGGGCCGAAGAAGGCAGCACAGCGTTCGCGCATGTCGCGGGTAGCGGCGATCGTATAGGTCATGGTCAGGATGGATCGCGGATCGATCTCTTTGCAGAAGACCATGTATCCCAGACGGGAGACCAGCACAGTGGTCTTGCCGCTGCCCGGTACAGCCAGCAGAAGAGTTGGATCCTGCACCGCCTGAACAGCGGCTTCCTGTTGCGGTGACAGGCGCAGATTATATCGGGTTTTGAATTCGTTGTATGTCATGGCAAAATCTCAAATACAAAATATTTTTGAAAAAACTTCTGAAGATATTTTATAATAAACTGCCTGCAGACCGCAAGTATTTACTGGGGTTTGAGCGGTTTTTCTCCATATTTTGTGGGCGGAGAAAGACTTGGGCACAAAATGCGGATGACTTGAAAACTTTCAAAAAAACTTGAAAAAAAGTGTTGACAATGGCGGTGGGGTGTGTTATTATAATCGAGCGCTAAGGAGAGCGGCCACTGAGAGACACGAAAGAGTAGCTCAGCGAGGAGCTTGATGAGAGAGCGAAAGACTGAATGAAAACGGTCAGCAAAAAGCACTTTGTAAATTAAACAACACCAAGAACAGACAAAACCCTGAGATTTATTTGAGGTTTGAAAAAGTACTTTTCAAACAGTAAAGATTAAATAAAAGTCAGATTAAGCTTTTATAAATGGTTTTAGCTGTCGGAAGACAGTTGAGATACAATTTATCAGAGAGTTTGATCCTGGCTCAGGACGAACGCTGGCGGCGTGTGTATCCCACATTCGACGGAAACCGGGATCGGCACTCCGGCCCGAAGGGATTGTAAAACCACAGAGACTCTGCCACCACCGGAAGCCGGTTCCCCGCAATGGCCCAGTCAGCGATCTCAT
>JAFQKM010000302.1 GCA_017396925.1 Clostridia bacterium | reverse complement strand
TTGGCGCGCAGCTCATTCAGTTCGTTCTCGATCTTCTCGCGCTCGAGGCCCTGCAGTCTTCTCAGCTGCATCTCGAGGATCGACTGGGCCTGGATCTCGCTGATGCCAAAGCGGTTCATCAGGTTTTCCTTGGCGTTGTCGTAGCTGTTACGGATGATATGGATAACTTCGTCGATGTTGTCGCAGGCAATGGCCAGACCTTCGAGGATATGGGCACGGTCCTGCGCCTTCTTCAGCAGATACTTGGTACGGTTGACGATAACATCAAAGCGGAAGTCGAGATAATGCTGGAGGCACGCCTTGAGGGAGAGGATCTTGGGCTGGTTGTCGACCAGTGCCAGCATATTGACCGAGAAGTTCTCCTGCATCTCGGTCAGCTTGAAGAGCTGGTTGAGCATGACCTGCGGATTGATGTCCTTGCGCATCTCGATGACAACGCGCATACCCTCGCGGTCGGACTCATCGCGGATGTCGGTGATACCCTCAATACGCTTGTCCTTGTGCAGATCGGCAATGTGCTCGACCAGACGGGCCTTATTGACCTGATAGGGCAGCTCGGTGATGACGATGCGGAAACGGCCCTCTTTATACTCTTCGATCTCGGTGCGGGCGCGAACGGTGATCTTGCCCTTGCCGGTGGCATAGGCAGCCTTGATGCCGGCACGGCCAAGGATGATGCCGCCTGTGGGGAAGTCGGGGCCCTTGACGCAGAGGCCCAGCTTGTCCAGACCGGCTTCGGGATCGTCGATCAGGCAGCAGACGCCGTCGATGACCTCGCCCAGGTTGTGGGGCGGGATATTGGTGGCCATACCAACAGCGATACCGCTGGAACCGTTGACCAGCAGCTGGGGGAATCCGGAGGGAACGACCGAAGGCTCCTGCAGCTTGTCATCGAAGTTGGGGTTCCACTGAATGGTTTCCTTCTCGATGTCAGCCATCATCTCTTCGGCGATCTTCGACATTCTGGCCTCGGTGTATCGGTAAGCAGCCGGGGGGTCGCCGTCGACCGAACCGAAGTTACCGTGGCCGTCGATCAGGGGATAACGCAGGGAGAAGTCCTGGGCCATACGGACCATGGCGTCGTAAACCGATGCGTCGCCGTGGGGATGGTAGCGGCCCAGTACGTTGCCGACGGTGGTGGCCGCCTTGCGGTAGGGGCGGTCGGAGGTCAGATGGTCCTCATACATGGCGTAGAGGATACGGCGGTGTACCGGCTTGAGGCCGTCGCGTACATCGGGCAGCGCACGGGCTACGATGACGCTCATGGCATAGTCGATGAAGGAGGACTTCATTTCCTTCTCCAGCTCGACGTTGATGATCTTTTGATTTTCAAAACGCAAATCTTCGCTCATAAGTCACCTTGTTTTTCTGGATTCTGGTTTCGGGCCGCAATCGGCCCTTTTATGCATAAACGGAAGAATATTCAAAAATGATTTATTTGAATGATTTGTTCTCCGTCAGTTCTCGTTATTTCTGTTCGTGGTCGTCAAACTCCACGTCCTTGGCGCCCGAAACATCGAAGGGCGGGGCGTCGGGCGTATAATCGTGGCTGCTGCCGCCGAAATCGCTTGTCTCCTCTTCCCTGTTTCCACGCTCGGCCTCGCCATAGGGCAGGAGGAAGCCCAGCAGCAGGTAGATCAGGAAAAGGGGCAGACGGGTCAGCAGATTGAGCAGCAGAAAGACGCCGCGGATGATGTTGGGGTCGATCCCGAAGGTCTCGCCCAGGCCGCCGCAGACGCCGAGTAGCATACGGTTGCGGATGCTTTTATGGAACTTCACAGGCGCTTTCCTCCTTAGATGGCAATGATATTGGCCCCCTCGAACAGATCGGGCGGGGTGCAGCAGGTGATGATGGTCTGTCCGCCCACGGCAGCCGATGCCACAAAGGCGGCGCGGCCCTCATCCAGCTCGCTGAGGACGTCGTCCAGCAGCAGTACGGGATACTCGCCCGAATCGAGGCGGAAAAGTTCGCGCTCGCCGAACTTGAGGGAAAGGGCCGCTGTTCTGGCCTGTCCCTGAGAGGCAAAGCTGCGGGCCGGCTGGCCGTTGATGAGGATCTCGATGTCGTCCTTATGGGGGCCCGACAGCAGGCTGCGTGTCTGCTCTTCGGCCGCCCAGTGGCTGTCCATATGATCCTGCAGGCGCTCGCGCAATCGCTCGACCGGCAGGCTGGGATCTTCAACCGTCGACACTGTTTTATAGCGCAGCTCCAGGCGTTCGTATCCCTTGGAGATGTTGCGGTGGATGATCTCGGCTTCGCGGGAAAGCTCGCTGAGAAAGGCACCGCGATAGTGAATGATCTCGGCCCCGTAATGGATCATACGGGCATTGATCTCGGGCATGATGGTCATGGCGCCATCCTTCAGCAGGATCTGCTTCATGTCGCACAGCTTGTTGTACTCGGCCAGGATGGCGGCATAGCGCGGACGCAGCTGCCCCAGCGCGGTATCCATAAACCGGCGACGCTTTTCGGGGCCGCCTTTGACCAGATAAAGGTCATCGGGGCAGAACAGGACACACTGCAGGTATTCGCTCAGGTCATACTGACGCTTCTGGCTGACGCCGTTGACGGTATAGACCGTCTTGCCCTTGAGTGGCATGCGGATGCCGATCTCGAAGGAACGGTCCCGCGCCAGAACGCTTCCGGTGACCGAAGCCCGTTCTTTATAGAAGTTGATCAGGTCGCCGCGTTTGCGGGTGCGCCAGGAGCCCGAACCGGAGAGCAGCATGACGCCCTCCAGCATATTGGTCTTGCCCCGGGCATTTTCACCCCAGACGATATTGACCCCATCTTTAAACCCGAAGGCCGCCTTATCGTAGCTGCGGAAGCCTTCGAGGGTGATGTTTTCAATGATCATGCCTGCTCGACAATGCAGACATGGCCCTGAAGCTCGGCGCGGTCGCCGGGATAAAGCTTTTTGCCGCGCTGGGTGCAGACCTCGCCGTTGACGAGGACCATACCGTCCAGGATCAGCATCTTGGCTTCGCCGCCGCTGGATACCAGATCGGCCAGCTTAAGCAGGCTGTCCAGCTTGATAAAGGGCGTTTCGATCTTAACAGTCTTCATATTACAGATCCTCGGCTTTCAGGCGGACGGGCAGGATGAGGAACAGGAAGCTGTCCCCTTCCATGGGCTTTAGGAGGCAGGGCGACAGGCCGCTCTTGAGCTCCAGTACAACCTCTTCATCGGGGCAGGCCTTGAGTGCATCCAGCAGATAGCGGTTGTTGAAACCGATCTCGATGCGGTCGCTCATGAAGGGGATGGTGACAACGTCGTAAGACTTACCCAGTGTCGTTGTGCAGGACAGCTTGAGGGTATCTTCTTCGAAGAGGCAGCGGACCGGGTTCTTGAGGCGCTCGGAGATGATCAGCGAAACGCGCTCGACGGCGTCGGTCAGCTCTGACTTGTTGATGGTCAGACGGATGGGCATGTCGCTCGGCACGGCAGTGCGGTAGTTGAGGAACTCGCCTTCCAGCAGGCGGGTGGTCATAACGGTCTCGCTGAACTCGAACAAACCATGCTTGCTTTCGGGGTAAACGGCGACGGGATCGTCGCTGTCGGGCAGGATGCGGGCCAGCTCCTTGAGGGTGGTGCCGGGAACGACAAACTTGAAGGCCGAATCGCCGAAGGATTCGACGGCCTCCTTGCGGACGGCCAGGCGGTAACCGTCGACCGAGATCAGGCGGAAAATGTCGCCTTCGATCTCAAAGAGGGAACCGGTGTGGACCGGCTTGTTTTCGTTGGTCGAGATGGCGAAGATGGTGTCGCCGATCATCTGACGCAGCAGCTTGGCGGGCAGCTTGATGCCGCGGCTGCGGTTGACTTGGGGGAGGTCAGGGTATTCCTGCGCATCCTCAGCCTTCAGATTAAAAACCGACTTGCCGCAGCGGATGGTGGCGTTCAGATCTTTATCCACATGGATCTCGACCTGGTCGCCGTGCAGCTTGCGGACGATGTCGAAGAAGATGCGGGCGCTCAGTACGCACTGGCCTTCTTCTTCGGTCTGACATTCGACCGTTTTCTGGATGCTCATCTGGGTATTGTAACCGCTTAAGGTGATTTTTTCTTTATCAACCGAAAAAAGTACGCCTTCCAATGCAGGGATCGGGCTTTTGGACGCGACAGCGTGTACGCATACCGATAAGGCGTCGCTCAGTGCGTTCTTATCACAGGTGACATGCATAGGTTGTTTCCTCCAGTTTTGGTTTGGCTATGTTTAAGTTATTTTATAAATTTTAGTTATTATTATAGGGCCTGTGAAAATGTGTGAAAATCTCCTCAGGCGGCTCTGCAAGCGGCTTTCGCCATCCACAGGGTTGTGTGAATTTCGACCGGTTTTTCACAGCCGCGGTTTTTCACATTTTTCTGCACAGGGTTTTCGACAGCTTTTTGGCGCAGATTTCCACACATTCTGTGGATAACTGTGAAATTGTCGAAAATCTTTTTTTCGTTTTTTCGTCTGCAGAATGCGGTTTATGCTGAATGGGCTGTTTTCCCCCGTTTTCTGTGGAAAAATCGGCAGATTCGGGCATTTTTCGCGCAGCGGGCCGGAAATGTGCGGAATCTGGAAAAATACCGGGCTGTTGATGGAATGTGGATAAGTGCCGATCAGCGGCTGCGGATGTTTTTCATCAGATCCTTGATGGTGGCGTCGAGGCCTGCATCGGTCTGGATCTCTTCGGCGATCTTATCGCGGGCATAGAGGGCCGTGGTGTGGTCTCTGCCGATAAAACGGCCGATGGCGGGCAGCGACAGGTCGGTCATCTGGGTGATCAGATAGATCATGATCTGACGGGCGCGGACGATATCCTTGGATTTGGATTTGCCGAGGATCTTGTCTTTGGCGACGCCGGTGAAGGACGAGACCTCTTCGAGGATGAGCTGGGGGGTCGGGTTGAGACCGGGGCTTTCCTTGAAGATATCCTTGATGGCGCGCTGGGCCAGATCGATGTCGATGGGAATGTTCATGATCGAGTGCAGGGCGGCCAGCTTCTTGACGGCGCCCTCCAACTGACGGACATTGCTGGTGATGCAGGAGGCGATGTATTCGGTGACATCGGCAGGCAGCTGTACGCCCAGGTTGCTGGCCTTTACGTTGACCAGCGCCATGCGGGTCTCCAGATCGGGGGGCTGGATGTCGGTCAGCAGGCCCCATTCAAAACGGGTCGACAGACGCTCCTGCAGGGTGGCCATCTCCTTGGGGGGACGGTCGGAGGTCAGGACGATCTGCTTGCCGGCCTCATACAGATGGTTGAAGGTATGGAAGAACTCTTCCTGGGTACGCTCCTTGCCGGCGATAAACTGGATATCGTCGACCAGCAGCAGATCGGCGCCGCGGTACTTGTCGCGGAAGGCGGGGACGTTTTTGTCTTCGATGGCGCGAACCAGCTGATTGGTGAACTCGTCGCCCTTGATATAGATGACCTTTTTGTCAAAGCGATGGGTGGTGATCATCTCCATCATGGCATAGAGCAGATGGGTCTTGCCCAGGCCCGACTGGCCGTAGATGAAGAGGGGGTTGTAGATGGCCGAGGCGGCATTGGGTGCGCCGTCGGGCTGGCTGAGGCCGTTGGCCACCGCCATGGCGGCTGCATGGGCCAGCTTGTTGGAATTGCCGACGATAAAGGAATCGAAAGTATAGCCCGAATAGCCGGTGGGCAGATGGTTCTTGTTCTGCTCGTATTTCTTATACTGGGCAGGATCCGACAGGAACTCGACACGCATACGCTGGCCGGCAATGTCCGAAATGATATCGGCCACATCGACGGCAAAGCGCTGCTCGAGAACGCTGCGCACCAGATCGGTGGGGACCTTGACGATCAGACGGTTGCTTTCCACCGCCAAGGCCTCGGCCTCTTCGAAGAAGGTGGAGACGACAAGATCGCCCTTTTCGTCGGTCAGTTTTTTAATGGCCCCGTCCAGCAGGGCGGATGGTGTGTACATAATCTTATCGTGCTCCTTTTGCCCCGGCACATTGTCCGGGGACCCCATAATAATTCGTGTTTATCTATGTTGGATCATTACCGTCAGCCGACCTGTACATCAAAGCCTGTCCATACTTTCTCCATCGAGAGAAAGTATGCAAAGATCGACAGGGGGCTTGCCCCCTTGACCCCCATGCCGGGCGAGCGCAGAGCGCCAAACCCGGCTCGATGGACAGGGTGCATATAAGCAGCTTTTGACGGTGCAAAAAACAATCCCGGTGCTCTTCCCCCACTGCCGAACTACGCCAAGGCGTCAGGTTCGGTCGATTCGTATGGAGAAAAGTTGAAAGCATTGGGGATGAAATGAAAGAAAACTTATACGTCCAGGTTAACGACGTATTTTGCGTTCCATGCCCCAATGGCAAAGCCATCGGGGACCCCGGGGAATCTATAGATTTTGCCGAAGTGAATTCGTCAAAATCGACGCCGGACAGCCGGCGCGGCCCATAGGGCCGTATCGAAAAGAACGCGCGATAGCTTAGACGTCAAGATTTACAACATACTTCGCGTTCTTTTCGATGAAGTCGCGTCTGGGTTCGACCTTTTCGCCCATGAGGATGGTGAAGATCTCGTCGGCCAGGGCGGCTTCCTTCATCTCGACACGCTTGATGATGCGCTTTTCGGGATCCATGGTGGTCTCCCACAGCTGCTGGGGATTCATCTCACCAAGGCCCTTATAGCGCTGGATCTCGGCGCCGGGATACTGCTGAAGGAAGAGGGCCAGCTCTTCGTCGGAGTAGGCATAGTGTTCTTCATACTTGCGGCTCTTGGGAACGATCTTGAACAGCGGGGGCTGGGCGATATAGACGTGGCCCTCTTCGATGAGGGGACGCATGAAGCGGAAGAAGAAGGTCAGCAGCAGGGTGCGGATATGGCTGCCGTCGACGTCGGCATCGGCCATCAGGATGATCTTGCCGTAGCGCAGCTTGGAAACGTCGAACTCGTCGCCGACGCCGGCACCGAAGGCGGTGACCATGGGCATGAGCTTTTCGTTGGTATAGACCTTTTCCAGGCGGGCCTTCTCGACGTTGAGCATCTTGCCCCACAGGGGAAGGATGGCCTGGTATCTGCGGTCGCGGCCGTTCTTGGCCGAGCCGCCAGCCGAGTCACCCTCGACGATGAAGATCTCGGTCAGGGCAGGGTCGCGCTCCTGGCAGTCGGCCAGCTTGCCGGGCAGGGATGCGCTCTCCAGCGCCGTCTTGCGGCGTGTGGCCTCACGGGCACGCTTGGCGGCCTCGCGGGCACGGGCAGCGGTGGTCGACTTGTCGACGATGGCACGGGCGACGGCGGGATTCTCTTCAAAGAAGGTCATCAGCTTGTCGCAGACCAGATTGTCGACCAGAGTACGGATATAGGCATTGCCCAGCTTGGTCTTGGTCTGGCCCTCGAACTGGGCTTCGGTCAGCTTGACCGAAATGACGGTGCAGAGACCTTCGCGGACGTCTTCGCCGGTCAGGTTCTTGTCGTCATCCTTCATGATCTTGAACTTGCGGGCATAATCGTTGATGACCTTGGTGAGGGCAGTCTTGAAGCCGGTCTCGTGCATACCGCCCTCGGTGGTGTTGATGTTATTGGCAAAGGATGTGATGTTTTCGTTGTAGCCGTCGTTGTACTGCAGGGCGATCTCGGCAATGGCATCGTCCTTGCGGCCGCTGATGAAGATGACCTCTTCGTGCAGCGGAGTTTTGTTGCGGTTGAGGTGTTCAACGAAGCTGGAGATACCGCCTTCATAGCGCATGGCGTCCTGAACGACCTCTTCACCGCGGCGGTCGGTCAGGGTAATGGCCAGGCCGGCATTGAGGAAGGCCTGCTCGCGCAGGCGGTTGAGCAGAACTTCATAGTCGAAGATCAGCTCGTCGAAGATCTCGCCGTCGGGCTTGAAGGTGATGATCGAGCCGGTGCGGTCGGTATCGCCGGTGATGCGCATATCGCCGTCCTTGGCACCGCGGTGGAAGGACATTTCGTGGATCTTGCCACCGTTGTGGACCTCGACGGTCAACCACTCGGACAGGGCGTTTACAACACTGGCGCCGACGCCGTGCAGACCGCCGGAGACCTTATAGCCGCCGCCGCCGAACTTACCGCCGGCATGCAGAACGGTGAAGACGACTTCGAGGGTCGAGAAGCCCATCTTGGGATGGATGCCGGTGGGAATGCCGCGGCCGTTGTCGGCAACGCGGATGATGTCGCCCGGCAGGATGTCGACCTCGATATGGGTGCAGTATCCGGCCAGCGCCTCATCGATGGAGTTGTCGACGATTTCGTAGACCAGGTGGTGCAGGCCGCGGCTCGAGGTGGTACCGATGTACATACCGGGGCGCTTGCGGACGGCCTCCAGGCCTTCGAGAACCTGAATTTGGTTTTCGTCATAGGTTGTTTCGATCTTTTCGGGTGTCTGGTTCATTGATTTCTGCTCCTTGTCTTGTGGTAGCCGATGGGCCGCAGGGCGGCCGGAAAATATATCAGGGATTCTGTATCGGATGGATCGACCGAAGCTTCGGTCTTAGTAAAGTTCTTCCTTGGAACGCTTGAGCAGCGTCTGGGAAGACAGCTGGGAGATGTAAACGAGGGTGCGGCCGTCTTTGCCGCAGCAGACAACGGCCGACTTGGGCAGATCGTCGCTGACGTTGATGATGTGCCCCTTTTCTTCCCAGGCTGTCAGAAAATTTTTGGTGTGCTTCGACCAGGTGGATGTATCCAGGTCAAAAAGCCCGATAATGTCCTGCTGCATGACGACGACGTCACGGCCCAGGTGAAGATACATATCTGTGCGCCTCCCGGTCGGTATGGAATGGTCCGGCCAAAGGCCGGCAAAAATACACACTAATTATAGCACAAAAGGCCTTCTTTCTGCAAGGTTTTCTGTCTTTATAATATAGAGAAAACTGCACAAATTGCGATCGTGGAGAAAGATGGGACACAATGGAGTTGAATGGGGAAGGGTCACCTATTTTTCTTTGGGTCTGCATAGAATTTCATTGCAAAACGGCAGGGTTTGTTGTACCATGAAGATGTATGCCTGTATCTTTTTATGGGAAATGGGCAAAAGAAAACAGATCCGCGCAAATACACGAGAAAGGAGTGCCAGCTTATGGAAAACAAAAAGATCGTTCTGGGTCTTTCGGGCGGCGTCGATTCGGCCACATCGGCCCTGCTGCTCAAAGACATGGGTTATACCGTTCACGGTGTGTTCCTCAAAGGGCCCGGTGCCGATCCCCAACCGGCCGAAAAAGCCGCCCGGGAGCTGGGCATTTCTTTCGAGGTCATCGATATCGCCGGCGAGCTGGAGGAAAAGGTCATCTGCCCCTTTGTCGAGAGCTATCTCCGCGGCGAGACCCCCAATCCCTGCATCATCTGCAATCCGACGGTCAAGTTCCGCCGGCTCTTTGAAGCGGCCGACCGGATCGGCGCCGAACAGGTGGCCACCGGCCATTATGCCGTCGTGCGCGAGGGCAAGCTCTATGCTTCCCCCAGCCCCAAGGATCAGAGCTATATGCTCTATCGCCTGCCGCCCGCATGGATATCCCGCTGTGTCTTCCCG
>JAFQKM010000301.1 GCA_017396925.1 Clostridia bacterium | reverse complement strand
TGCATACGCAGGTTGGGACTTTGGTCGAGGACGCCGTTGACATGGGCGGCCACCTTGAGCAGATCATAGGTGGTGCTCTCATAGCCGTCATAGCCGGCCAGGGCGTCGGCCTTCCAGAAACCGGAGTTCTGCATATCCATGGGGCCGGTCACCTGATTGCCCACCAGATTGACATACTTGGCATTCATGTTGTAGTTCATACGCAGGGTCTCACACAGCAGGGCATAGCCCAGTGTGGAATCCTGCATGGCGGTGCCCGGTTCAAAATCGAGGGTGGCATTTTCGATCTGGTTGTGCAGCATACCGCCGGTGGCATAATCCTTGCCGAAGGTATCCATGGCGCCCAGACCCGACATATGCAGGGCCAGCTGCCAGATCTCGATGGGGGTGCCGGCCGGGCCTTCGCCCTCGGCGTCTTCCGCCTCGGCAGGGGCCTCTTCCCCTTCGGCCGGCCATACGGGAACGGCCGAAGTCGAATGGAACCAGTCGTCGGCGATCTGGTCGATGTCGGAGGGCTTGTTGATGATATTGTCGTTGGTCATGAAGGGAATAAGCATACCGGTGAACATCTGGGTCATGGTGCCCAGCTTGACCTTGGTGTGCTCGCCCATCTGGCCGCGATTGACAAACTGCGCCTGCTTGCCCGACAGAACGCCCACCGAGATATCCTCGAGGTTCTCGTCGGCGATAAAGGCATCGACGGCGCTTTCCACGGCCTGGTTGATCTCGCCGTTTCGCAGGTTACGGAAGGGCGAGGTGCCGCTGAAGTTAAGGTGCACGCCGCAGCCGCTCAGCAGAATGAGGGACAGGATCATGCACATGGCTGTAAACTTACGCATATAAGGCTCCTTTGCGATGGGATATGGCGGCAGGATCAGAACTTGGGATCCTTGAGGATCTTCTGATCTTCCTTGGTCAGTTCAAACTGCTCGTAGAGGTCGGGACGGCGCTCGCGGGTCATCAGCAGCGACTGCTTGCGGCGCCACTTGCGGATATTTTCGTGATGGCCCGACAGCAGGACTTCGGGCACGCGCATATCCTGCCAGACCTCGGGACGGGTGTACTGGGGGTATTCCAGCAGGCCGCCCCAGTGGCTCTCATCCTCAAAGCAGGCGTCCTCGGCCAGTACGCCGGGTACCATGCGGCAGACGGCGTCGGCCACGGCCATGGCGGCGATCTCGCCGCCGGTCAGAACAAAGTCGCCCAGCGAGATCTCTTCGTCGACATACTTGTCGATAAAGCGGCGGTCGATGCCTTCGTAGTGGCCGCAGACGATGATGATATGGCCGTGCTCCATCAGCTCGCGGGCCTTGGCCTGGTCGAACTTCTTGCCCTGGGCGCTCATCATGATGGTGTGCACATGCTCGCCGCCGGTGATGTGGTTGTGGCAGCGATAGAGAGGCTCGCACTGCATGAGCATGCCCTGGCCGCCGCCATAGGGGTAGTCGTCGGTACGGCCGTGCTTGTCCAGTGTATAATTGCGGATCTGATGTGTGTTGATCTCGATATGTCCGGCGTCGCGGCCGCGGCCGATGATGCTGCCGCCCAGAACGGCCTCGCACATATCGGGAAAGAGGGTCATAATATCAATCTTCATCTTCTTCGACCATCCCTTCGATCGTTTCTACATATACGCATTCTTCCTCCAGGTCGACGCCGCGGTCGAAGGCCTCGACCATGGGGATGAGGATCTCCTTGCCGCCCTCGGTCCTGATGACATAAACGTCGCTGCCCGGATAGCTCTCGATACGGTCGAGGACGCCGATGACCTGCTCGGTGCGCTCGTCATAGACCTCGAAGCCGTAGATGTCGCTGTAAAAATAGTGGCCTTCGCCCAGATCGACGGCGTCGCGGGCGGTGGTCAGGACCTTGCCGCGCAGGGCCTCGGCCTTGTCCATGGTATCAATGCCCTCCAGCGTCAGCAGGATCATGCCCTTGTGCTCGCGGACGGCGGTGATGTTATAGCTCTTTTTGCCGATGTCGAGGCTCTTGACCTGCTTCGACAGCTTTTTAAACTCGACAAAGGGCATGACCTTCAGCTCGCCGCGCACACCGTGGGTGTTGACGATCTCGCCCCATTCGATCACATTGTTGTTTTCCATATAAAAACGCTCCATAAAACGCGGTTTTGCCGTTACCCATAATAACGGATGATATATTATACCACATACGCACAGGAATTGCAAAAAGAAACAGCAGCCCATAACGGGCTGCTGTTATTCTTATCTTTATGCCGCCGTTTCCAGCAGATGCTTATGGCAGCGGATCCAGAAGATGCCCTGGATGATGCTGGTGACCGTCCAGCTGATGGGATAGCAGAGGTAGATGACCTCGAGGCTGCGGAACATGGGGAATACGAAGAAGATCCACAGCAGACGGACGCCGCAGATACCGGCAATCTGTGCAATGGTCGGCAGCAGCGAATAGCCCATACCGCGCATCGAGCAGACGAAGATATCCAGTACGCCGTTGAGGAACAGAGGCAGGCAGACGAAGGTCAGACGGACGATGCCGACGTCGACAACGCTCTGTTCGGTGGTGTAGAAGCCCAGAACCGTGTCGCCCAGCACCCATACGGTAAAGCCGATGAGCAGCGCGCTGGCAATGGTCAGGATCATGGTCAGCTTCATGATCTCCCGGACGCGGTGCAGCTGGCCGGCGCCGATATTCTGGCTGGTGAAGGTCATGCAGGCCTGCGAGAAGGCATCCAGACCGATATAGACAAAGCTCTCGATGTTGGCAGCCGCACTGTTGCCGGCAACGATGGCCGACGAGCCGAAGGAATTGATGCTCGACTGAATGACAACATTGCTCAGCGAAAAGACAACGCCCTGCAGGCCGGCGGGGATGCCGATCTTAACGATATTCCAGGCCATCGAGAAATCGATGCCCAGCCTGTGGAAATCCAGATGGGTGGCGTCCTGCTGCCTGTGCAGGGTGGTGCAGACCATCACGGTGGCCAGCGCCTGAGAAATGACGGTGGCAATGGCGACGCCGGCAACGCTCCACTTGAAGAAAATAACAAAGACCATATTCAGCACGACATTGGTGACGCCGCTGATGGCCAGAAAATACAGGGGACGCTTGGTATCGCCCTTGGCGCGCATGATGGCCGCGCCGAAATTGTAGATCAGGCCGAAGAAGGTGCCGACAAAATAGAGGCGCATATACAGCTCGCTGAGGTCGATGATATCATGGGGCGTCGACATCAGCTCCAGCATGGGCCTCGACAGGAAGAAGCCCAGTACGGTCAGAAACAGGCCGCTGATGCCGGCCATGGTGATGGCCGTATGAACGGCGCGGCTGACATTCCGCTCGTCCTGGGCGCCGAGATAACGGGCGACCAGAACGCTGCTGCCCATGCTGAGGCCGTTGAAAACCGAGATCAGCAGGAAGCAGAGGGAGCCTGTGGCGCCGACCGCAGCCAGTGCCTGCTGGCCGGCATAACGGCCGACAATCACACTGTCGGCGGCGTTAAAAAGCATCTGTACAAAGTTGGTCAGCATCAGGGGCACGGCAAATACCCAGATGTTTTTCAGCAGCGGGCCGTGCAGCATATCGACGGCCTGTGCTTTCTGTTTGGCCATAAAGATCCCTCCAATTGTTTTTTTCGATAAACCTATCATAGCACAGTTGACCGGCAAACAAAATACCTTTTGTGCAATTTATTTCCGCAGAATAGAAAAATCTATCGGTTCATCTCGTCGACAAAGTCGGCCTTGCGCACGGTGACTTCCACCCACACCGGACGGAAGCCGCATTTTATGGCATTGCGCACCGAGGGGATGGTATTAAAAAATACCCACCGACCAAAGTCGATGGGTATTTAAAGCTAGTCAAGAATATCAACAAGCACTTTCTTATGCTCTTTGAGGCCTGCAGCCTTGAGGATCGCGCGGATCTCCTTTGCGATTCTGCCCTGTCTGCCGATAACCTTGCCCATATCCGACTCGGCAACCTTCAGCTGCAGAGTGATGGTGTCTTCCTTCTCGACGGTCTCGATGGAGATGTCGGCAGGATTCTCGACAAGGTTCTC
>JAFQKM010000300.1 GCA_017396925.1 Clostridia bacterium | reverse complement strand
CGAAGACCTCTCGAACGGGGCCGTAGCCGCAGGGCCTTACCATCCGGCCTTTGGCGAGCTTGTTATGGGCGAGCGCTTTTACCGCGCCATGCTGCCGCAGATCCCCGAAAAAGGTATCCGGTATGAGATCATCGTTCCGCCGAAGATGCTGTCGGCGGCCATAGGCCAGCAAAAACGCAATCTGCGCCGTTTTTCTGCGGTGTCCGACATCGGTTCCATCCGAATGGAAAAAGCCTGTACAGCGCCTGAGATCTGCATCCTTGAAAGCAATTAAAAAACCCGTCCCAGTTTGATCCGGGACGGGTTTTCTTTATATCTGTTTCAGTTCTTCAAGAAACTTACTTGATGGGCTGGGGCTTAACACCCTTGGGGATGGGGCAGATGTAGCCGTCGGGGCCGACTCTGTCGGCATGCTCGACCTTGGCGGCAGCCAGCAGCTCGGGATCCTGCATCAGATCGATGACGGTAGCGGCCATGACCTTGCCGGCATAGAGCATACCCTTGTGGGCGATGGAGGACTTGCCCTGCGAAACGATCTGCCAGGAGTGGCCCGGTGTGTCGGCAGCCAGTGTGACAGCGTTGATCTGTGCGGTCGGGCAGACCCAGGAAACGTCGCCAACGTCGGTCGAACCGCCCATGGCCTTGCCGGAGGGATAGTAGGGCATGACGAAGTTGTTGATGGGGCCGCCAACGTGCTCCTTGATGAACTTGACGACCTCTGCGCCGCCGGCCATGTTCTTTTCGGCCAGATCGGTGGCAAACTGCTTGGCCGATTCCTTATATTCGGCAGCCAGCGCCAGCTCTTCCTCTGTATAGGTGGGCAGGGGAACGGCATTCAGATTCTTATACAGGGCACGCTCGAGGACCTCGTTGTTGACGACGTTGGAGCAGGCCTTGATGAACTCGTATTCCATGCGGGTCTCGGTCATCAGCTCGGCGCCCTTGGCGATCTTCATAACGCGGTCATACAGATCCTTGGCCAGCGCGTTCTTGGGTGCGCGGATGAGGTACAGGACCTCGGCGTAGGGCTGGACGACGTTGGGGGAGAAGCCGCCGGCATTGGTGATGGCATAGTGGATTCTTGCCTCGGGGATCATGTGCTCGCGCAGGAACTGAACGCCGATGTTGAGCAGCTCGACAGCGTCGAGGGCCGAACGGCCGTTGTGGGGGTCGCCTGCAGCATGGGCGCTGATGCCATAATACTTGAACTTGACCTGGATGTTGGCCAGGGAGGAGTTGTTGGAAGCGGCGTTGACCGAGCCGGGATGCCATGTGATGGCAGCGTCCAGACCGTCGAAGCAGCCTTCGCGGGCCATGAATGCCTTGCCCGAGCCACCCTCTTCACCGGGTGTGCCGAAGTAGACAACGGTGCCCGAAGCGCCGGTCTCCTGCAGATATTCCTTAACGGCGATGGCAGCTGCCAGCGAACCGACGCCGAAGAGGTTGTGGCCGCAGCCGTGGCCGGGGGCGCCTTCGATGAAAGATTCCTTATGTGTGCAGCCGGCGACCTGATTCAGGTTGTCCAGCGCGTCGTATTCGCCCAGAATACCGATGACGGGCTTGCCGCTGCCGAAGGAGCCGGAGAAAGCGGTCTCGACATCGCCGATGCCCTTCTTGACCTCAAAACCCTCGGCCTCGAGGATGCCGCACAGTTCTTCCATGGACTTGTGCTCACGGAAAGCCATTTCGGCGTATTCCCAGATGTTATCGCTGGCGCGGGTCAGCATACCTGCTTTGCTTTCGATAACGGAAGCGATCTTTTCAATGCTCATGCGTGTATCATCCTTTACAAAAATTTTTTGATTTTCTTGTTAAAATGCACAAAAATAAAACAAATATTTTGGCGCGGTGGTGAAAACCAACTAAATTATAACACACCCTTGCAAACCCGTAAAGCAAAAAAGATAAAAAGATACAGACAAAAGAAAATGCCGCTTCCGTCATGCGGAAGCGGCATCCGAACCCGGGTTATGCAAAGATGATCAGCATGCCCACCAGCATACCGAAGATGGCCGAGAAGGCCGGCAGCTTGCTGGTGTACATCAGGATGGCCTGGGGCAGGATCTCGCCAAAGACAACATAGAGCATGGCGCCGCTGGCAAAGCCGAGGCTGAGGGCCAGGCCGAGGGGGCCGATCTCGCCCAGCAGGAAACCGAGCAGGGCGCCGAGGATGGTGGGGGCGCCCGACAGGGCGGTGATCATAACAGCCTTGCCCTTGGGCATGCCGCCGCTGATCAGCGGGACCGATACCGCCATACCTTCGGGGATATTGTGCAGGCCGATCAGTATGGCCAGAACCAGCGCCGAACTGCCCAGCACGCCACTGTTGCTGGCATAAGAGGCGCCGATGGTCATGCCTTCGGGTACATTGTGCAGGGCAATGGCACAGGCCATGACGATGCCGGCGATAAAGAGGGAGAAGCGGTTCTCCTTGCGCTTGGCATAATGGACCTCATAGTGGTCGCTGTGGATCAGCTCGTTGAGGTCGTCGGCCGTTTTGGGATGGTTTGCATCGATGTGAGGCACTTCGGGATTGGTGCGTGTGTCGATGATATGATTGAGCAGGAAGATGACGGCAACGCCGAAGGCGATGGCGGCGGTGACCACCCAGACACCGACATTGGTTTCGATGGCCTCGACGATCAGGTCGAAGCTGACCACACTCAGCATAACACCGCCGGCAAAGCTGAGCAGCAGGCTGACCGTACGGTTGGAGTCCTTCTGCAGCAGGGCGCCGATCAGGCCGCCCAGGCCGGTGCCGCCCACGCCGGCAATGGCGGTGACAGCGATCAGAGTTCCGATTACACCCATAATTACCCCCGTTTCTGTGCTTTGCACCTTCTGTCGAAAGCACACGATTGATTGATGAATCAAGGATAACATAAGAAGTTAGGCAATGCAACAAATAGTTGCCCTTGGCAAACTTTCGTCAATATGCTCAAAAATAAAGCGCGAAAATCTACGAAAACCTGTAAATGTGACTTGCCAAAAGCCGTGTTCTTGTGCTACATTAAGAATAGCGAGAATATTTATATCAAATGTTTACCCGAATATAAAGGAGGAATTCCCCATGGCAAACGAACTGTATAACTCGATGGCGGCCTATGCCGAGTCCAAGGCCGACTATATGCGCGAAACCCGTCAGGATTTCCACAAGCACGCCGAAGCCGGCTGGCACGAGATCCGCACCTGCTCGATCATCGCCGACCGTCTGTTCAAGATGGGCTACACAAAGGTCCTGATGGGCAAGGAATGCTTTGACGCCGACAAGAGAATGGGTCTTCCCGATCAGGAAGAGCTCGATTATGTATACCAGCGCGCCCTCGAGCAGGGTGCTATCCAGCCCTATGCCGAAAAGTTCAAGGACGGCTTCACCTGCGTTATCGCCGTTCTGGAAACCGGCCGTCCCGGCCCCGTCATCGCCACACGTCAGGATATCGACGCGCTGGGCGTTTTCGAGTGCCAGGATCCCGAGCAGCACCGTCCCGCCAAGGAAGGCTTTGCCTCCATCAACCCCGGCGAGATGCACGCCTGCGGCCACGACTCCCATGCAACCATCGGTCTGACCGTTGCTGAGACCCTGCTGAAGCACAAGGATCAGCTGTGCGGTACCGTTAAGATCCTGTTCCAGCCCGCCGAGGAAGGCGTTCGCGGTGCACGCGGCATTGCTTACTCCGGCGTTATGGACGATGTCGATTATCTGATCGGCGTTCATATGGGCCCCCGTCCCAAGGATATGCCCGATGCCGACATCGGCTTCGGTTATGCCACATCGATGGCCAACGCCAAGCTGGACGTTTATCTGACAGGTAAGGCCTGCCACGCCGCTTCCCCCGAGAACGGCAACAACGCAATGCTGGCCATGGCTGCCATCGTTCAGGGCGTTTACGGTATCCCCAGAGCTTCTGCCGGTGACGCCAGAATCAACGTCGGTCAGGTCATCGCCGGCTCCGGCCGTAACGTTGTCTGCGACCGCGTTAAGATGGTCATGGAGCTCCGCGGCCTGAACCAGCCCTCGCTGGATTACCTCAGACCCTATGCCGAGCGCATCATCCACAACGCAGCAGCTATGCACGGCTGCACAGCCGAGATCAAGCTGATGGGTGCTACACCCAGCCTGCTGATCGACACACCCGAGCTGGTCGACGAGATGGTCGTCTTCGCCGAGAAGATGGGCTTCAAGGTCGCCAAGCCCAAGGCCGGCCCCACATCGGAGGATTTCTCCTATCTGGCACAGCGCGTTCAGGAGCACGGCGGCAAGAGCTTCTTCTTCCGCTGCCTGACCACATGCGCCGCTCCCGGCCATGCCGTCACATACGATATCGACGAGAAGGATCTGCCCATGGGCGTTAAGTTCTTCTGCGCCGCCATCACCAAGCTGATGGGCCTGACAGAGTAAGATTTATTCTGTATATAAGAAAATCCCGCTCCGTAATGGGGCGGGATTTTTTGCGCGAAAAATGACCGAAGAGGCTTCAGAAATGACCGAACAGACAGAAATCCACATTTCTCCGTTTGGATTTGCTATGATGACAGCAGCAAAACGAAACGGAGGAAATACATCATGCAGGCGATTCAAACCAAAGGGCTCGTCAGGCGGTATCGGAATGTGACGGCTGTCGACGGGCTTGATCTGGAGGTGCGGCAGGGAGATCTTTTTGCATTGCTCGGTGTGAACGGGGCAGGGAAGACCACGGCGATCCGAATGCTCTCCTGTTTGACGGTCCCGACGGCCGGCGAGGCCATTGTGGGAGGATACAGCGTGGTCCGGGAGCCGGATCGGGTAAAAGCGCAGATCGGCGTATCTCCGCAGGAGACTGCCCTGGCGCCAAACCTTACGGTGAAGGAAAACCTGGAACTGATCTGTGGGGTCTATGGGTTTTCAAAAGAGAAAACCAAGGGGAAAATCCGGGAACTTGCCGGAGTATTTGGGCTGGAAAGTGTTTTGAAGAGAAAAGCCGGAAAACTGTCGGGTGGCTGGCAGCGCCGGGTCAGCATCGCCATGGCGCTGATCTGCGAACCAAAGATCCTGTTTCTCGATGAACCGACGCTGGGGCTGGATGTTCTGGCCAGATATGAACTCTGGGAAGTCATCGGCCGCCTGAAAGGGAAGATCACCATTATTCTGACAACCCATTACATGGAAGAAGCCGAGGCGCTTTCCGACCGTATCGGGATTATGAAAAACGGCAGGCTTCTTGCCGAGGGGACGGCAGAGGAATTAAAGCTGAGAGCCGGAGCAGAAGATTTTGAGAAGGCTTTTGTGACCATTATAAAGGAGCGGGACGTATGAGAATGCGGATATTTGCAAAAAGATGTGCCAAAGAGATTCTGCGCGATCCCATCAACCTCGCATTCGGCCTGGGATTTCCTTTGATTCTGCTGGCTTTGCTGAGCTGTCTGCAGGCCAATATCCCGGTGCCTTTGTTTGAGATCGATACGCTGACCCCGGGCATTACCGTATTTGGCCTGTCCTTCATAACCCTGTTTTCGGCAACGCTGATCGCCAGAGATCGGGAAAGCGCACTTCTGCAGCGGTTGTATACCACACCGCTGACAAGTCTTGATTTTATTCTGGGGTATATGCTTCCGATGCTGCCCATTGCCCTTGGGCAGACGGTGATCTGTTACCTGTTTGCCATCCCCTTCGGCTTGACATGTAGCGTGCATATTGTTTATGCTGTCCTTGGTATGATCCCTGTGGCGGTATTCAATATTGCCTTGGGATTGTTGTGCGGCAGTATTTTTGGCGTAAAACAGGTCGGCGGCATATGCGGCGCCATGCTGACCAATCTCTCGGCGTGGCTTTCGGGGGTGTGGTTTGACCTGAAGCTTGTGGGCGGCTTGTTTGAGAAAATGGCAAATGCACTGCCTTTTGTACATGCAGCAGAGATGGAAAAGGCTTTGTTCGGTGGTAACTTGTTGGATGCGGCGGCACATCTTCTGCCGATACTGGCCTACAGTGTTCTGGTTACCGCAGGGGCGGTATGCTGCTTCCTCAGACAAATGAAAAAACAGTAAGGATATGAGGCAATGAAATTCAGACTCATGATCGACAAAAATGCAGAAGAGGAGATCATCGCCGTTGTGCATGCGCCTTCTGCGCTGACACAGCAGATCGAAAATCTGGTCTGCAGCTATTCCGGCCCCGACTATATTATAGGGCAGAGAGCCGAGGAAATGCGGAAACTGGACTTTTCGGAAATCGAATGTATCACCATTCTCGAGCGAAAGGTGATCGCCATCGATGCAGAGGGCAGGCAGTATCGGATTCAGGACAGGCTTCGTGATCTGGAGGCGATTCTGCCATCCTATTTTATCCGCATCAATAAATCCACTCTTGCCAATGAGCACCGCATAGCCCGCTTTGACGCCAGCTTCAACGGCGGTGTGGACGCGGTTTTTCGCTGCGGCTACAGGGAATATGTTT
>JAFQKM010000299.1 GCA_017396925.1 Clostridia bacterium | reverse complement strand
GCTTCGGCGCGGATGATGTCGTCGTCGGGCAGGAAGCGGCCGTCGGCCTTGCTGCCGGTGAGCACGCCGCTTTCATAAAGGGCCTGAATGGCGGCGTAGGCCTCGTCATCCTGCGGGACGTCGGGGATGACGGGCGCCGCATTGATGGGGGGCAGCTCGGTCAGCTCGACCGCCTTGGAGAGCAGCTCGGCCATCTCCTTACGGGTGATGGGACGCTCGTAGTCGTCGAAGGTATCGCTCTCGATCATGCCGCGTGCAATGGCATAATCGACATAGACCTGATACCAGAGCTTGCCCTGGGTAAACTCGCCCGAATAGCCGTAATAAATATTGTGCAGACGGGCGGCAACGGTGATGGCCTCGGCCACGGTCACCTCGCCCTCGGCATAGAAGGTGCCGTTGCGATTGCCCTTCATCAGATTGACGGTATAGGCGCGGGCCACATAGGGGGCATACCACTGGGTGGAGATATCCGAATAGGTGCCGATCTCATAGGCATTGACGTCGGCAAAGCGGTCGAAGCTGCCATCTGTATAGAGATCGGGATGGTCGTCGCCGCCCAGCAGTTCACGCAGGCCGGGCCAGGTATAGCCGTCGAGGCTGCCGGTGCGCAGGAAGGTCTCGACGTCGGCGTCGGTCAGCGCCAGCAGATAGTCGACGCCCAGATTGAACCAGAAGAGGTCGGTCCACTTTTCATCGGGGATGCTGTCGATGTTCTTATAGCCCAGGTCTTCCTTCGAGTAATAGAAGTGGATGCGGCCGGCATAGAAGCCGCCGCGGCTGCCCAGAGCAAGGCTGCCGCCCTGCTGACCCGACTTTCCGCTCAGGCCGCGGCCCTCGGCGCCCTCAAAACCCACATCCTTTTTATAGGTATATTCGGTGGGATAGAGCTTTGCATCATAGATATGGCCGCCAAAACGCTTAAGTTCGACCTCAACAGCCGCATCGGCGTCGCCGTGCAGATGGACGACCGATACCGAAACGTCCTGTTCTTCGCCGTCGATCACCAGTGTGGTCTCCAGCTGACCCAGATAGCCGGGAACGGTCAGACGGGCCTGATAGCTGACGCCCGAGCTGCCCAGGGTGCCCAGAACGCCCTTGCTGAGGGTGGTCGTTTCCAGATCGGCCGCCAGTGCATTCGGCATAAGGCCGGCCAGCATAAGGATGCACAGCAGAGCCGAAAATAATCTTTTCATAGGTATTTGCTCCTTTCGATGGGGGCGGTGGATACTTGGGTTTATGATAGCCGACAGGCCATAAGATGTCAATGAAGAAACTGTGAACAATCAGCCCGGAACGGCGCTGAGGTTGGGCAGATACCAGGTCTGCAGCCGTTCTTCGGTCCAGTCGCGGCTGTCGCGCTCGATGATCTGGTCGTAATAGGTCTCGAAATCGGTCAGGCCGCTGGTATAGCCCAGCCATGTCTCACGGAAGTCGGCATAGGTATCAAAGGGGTGTGTATAGATGATGTCGGGATTTTCCTCCTCCAGCGCATAGAGCAGCTCGATCATATCCCGCTGCCAGGCATGGCGGCATTCGTGGATGACCACGCCCAGCATGGTCTGCCAGTCGCCCTTTTCCAGCGCATCATGGCTGACGGCGATGGCCTCGTTTTTCTTGTCGTAATAGCCCAGGGTGCCGGGTTCCAGATCCCCCACCTGAATGGTGCAGGCCGAACAGCCCAGCACCGCTGTGGTCTCCCATGTGCAGACCTGCTGCAGAAGAGCGGCGCGTTCCTCGACCGTCATGGCGGCCCAGCGCTCGTCGGTACAGGCTGCGCGGAGGGTCTGGATATATTCCGGTGCTGCGGGCAGGGCGGCACGGCGGTCGCTGAGGGTGATTTCGGGCGTCTCGGGCGGCGCTTTCAGCTTTTCCTGCAGGGTGAGGATGCAGCAGGCGATGAGCAGCGCGCTGCCGACGGTGACGGCCCAGCTGCCGATCCCGCGCCAGTTGACGCCGTGGGCAAAGCGGCCCAGCTTATTGTGCGACGCCTTGCGGACAAAAAACAGCTCGCCGTTTTCGTCCTTCTGCAGCACATAGGTCTCTCCCCGGCCGCGGCGATCGCTCTCGAGGCAGTGATTTTCCAGATCCTGCAGCAGCCGAAAGACAGCCGGAGCCTCCTGCGGCGCCATGGGAGTCAGCGTCCATTTGCGGTTTTCCTTCTCTGCGCGGCCGAACCGCAGCTCGCGGAAACCGCGGTCGTAGTAGGCCAGATATTCGGTTCCGTCGAGATCGACGAAGAAAAAGCCGGCATAGACCTCGACCCTTCCGCCGCCGGTCTGCCGAAGCACATGATGCAGTTTCACAGGCGCTGCCCTCCTTTTCCGTTTT
Organism: Clostridia bacterium; assembly: GCA_017396925.1. Lineage (GTDB taxonomy): Bacteria > Bacillota > Clostridia > Oscillospirales > Butyricicoccaceae > RGIG1902. The sequence goes on along the minus strand of JAFQKM010000299.1, from coordinate 1,067 downwards.
CTGCCTCTATTGTAGCACAAACGGCCCGGTTTGCTCAACCGGGCCGCGGAGTTTTGAAGTATTGGATGCTTTTCAGCCTTACAGCAGCTTATCCACAAGGATCATGACAAAGAAGCCGAGCATCATGGCAAAGGTGGCCAGCTTCTCGTTGCCGCGGCTGTGGGTATCGGGGATCATCTCGTCGCCGACGATATAGAGCATGGTGCCGCCGGCAAAGGACAGCGACAGGGGCAGGATGGCCGCCGATGCAACGGCTGCCGTATAGCCGATCAGGGTGCCGATGACCTCTACAAAGCCGGTGGAGATGGCCAGCAGCAGGGTGCGCCCCGGCTTGATGCCGGCCAGCAGCATGGGCGAAATGATGACCATGCCCTCGGGGATGTTCTGCAGCACGATGCCGATGGCAACGGCAAAGGCGCCTGTGATGTCTTCACCGCCAAAGGCAACGCCGGCGGCCAGACCTTCGGGCAGATTGTGGATGGCCACCGCCAGCACAAAGAGCAGAACCTTGTTGATCTTTTCGTTGTTTTTATGATCCTCGATGTCGACGCCCGAAATGCGGTGCAGATGGGGCATCGCAACGTCGATGAGATTGAGGAATACGGCGCCGAGGAACATTCCGAGGCCAACCACCCAGATGCCGCTCTTGGGCACCAGATCGACGGCCGGCAGGATCAGGCCGCTCATGGCCGCCGACAGCATAACGCCTGCGGCAAAGCCCATCAGCCCATCGTGCCATTTATCGGGGATCCTGCGGAACATAAAACCTAAAAGCGCGCCGATGACGGTGGCGCCGCCGATGCCCAGTGCAGTCAACAGAACCAGACGCATACATCTTACCTCCCAATCATATTCTCTTTCAGAAAAGGCATTATCTACACTTTTAGTATACAATAATCGATTGCCTTTTGCAACTCTTTTTTCAGATTTTCGGGGGGCTTTTCCGCCCTCCCAAAGGGCCAGGCCGAAATATCCCAGCCCCAGCATACCTGCCTGATATGGGGCCACTTTGCCCCCTCCCCTCGCCTGTGGTTTCTCTACAGGCTATGCCGGAAGCCGGGGAAGGG
>JAFQKM010000298.1 GCA_017396925.1 Clostridia bacterium | reverse complement strand
TGAGCAGTGTGCCGAGATTGATCATGATGATATCCCCCATATTCTTATGTTGTCATGTATATGGATTATATCATATCTTTCCTGAAGTGAAAAGTATACATATAAAAAAAAGATCCTGCCCGGCAATACGGGCAGGATCTCTGCTTACTTTTCTTCTGCGATGATGACGCGCACACGGCCGCCGTCTTCGCCCAACCGATCATAATGGGCGGTCAGCTTATGGGTATCGAGGGAGACCTGCTGCAGGCTCGACAGATAATAACTGCCGTCCTCCTCCAGCCATACCTGAATACCGGCGGCCAGCGGAACCTCTTTGCCGTCCTTGAGTTCGGCTTCAAAGGCGCCCAGATGGGTGATGGGCTGTTCCTTCAGATCGACCAGACGGCTGATGGCGCCATCGGCTTTATACTCGATGCCGCAGGGGCCGACCTCCAGCCCATAGGTGGCATTGGCCGAATGGGTCTTGACCGCAGTGCCCACCATGATGACATAGGAACTGGGCACATACATGATATCGGGGCTCTCGAAGGCCACTGTGGCCACACCGTAGTCGCGATTGTCGCCGGTGACATTGTCGAGGATCAGATGCTCGATGTGCCCTTCGCCATCGGTTTTGGCAAACAGGACATCCCGGCTCTTGATCGATACACCTTCCAGACGGGCAGCATCGACCTTGACCATACGTCCGCCCAGCACATCGATGGCCTTTGTATCGCCGTCGATGATGCAGCCATCCAGCTTGCCGCCCCTGATTTTGCCGCTGAGGCTCTCGCCGTCGCGGGCCTTGCGGATCGAAACACCGTCCCTGTCCAGCGTGACCTTGACGGCGGTACCGGCCTTCAGGTCGTCCTTGCTGTAGGGATAGCTGTAGCTGCGGCCGTCGCTTGCGGCGATGGTGACGCTCTGCTGCGTGATGACTGTGCCCAGGCCGCCGCTCTGGGCGCTGGTGCCGACCGATGTGACAACACCGTAAACCGTCTCGGAGGCCGCTTCACCGGTCAGGACGAATACCGCCTGTTCACCGGCGCCCAGCAGCAATGTGACGGCATCGCCGGTCTGAACGGTGCCCAGATCGGAGAAGGCATAAATGACCGACGAGCTGCCCAGGCCGACCGTCATGCCCGAGACCGTAACGGCCGAAGGCGCCATGGTCGAAGGGCTGATGGCCTGTACAATGCCGCTGACCTTGGTGCTGTAGGCCCATACGGCGCGGATGTCCTTATTATAATAAAGGACGTCGCCATACTGCAGCTGCGCGGCAGAGGCTGCTGTGCGGTCGCGGTTGACCGTCACAGGCGTGAAGCCGACCGCGGCCTCAACGGTGCTCTCCAGCAGCACAGGACCTTCGGTCAGGCTGCGGACCAGAGAAGCATAATTGATCTTTCCGGTGCTGTCGAGGGCATAGCCCAGCTGCTGGGCATAGACAGTACCGGTCTTGGCCCTGGCATTGAGGGCATTATAGACAAGAATGGCGCAGTCGCGGCGGGTCAGGCGATCGCCCTGCAGGGCGGTCATGCCTTCATCCATGCCGAGGCTGTGGTAAAGGGTCATATAGGCGGTGGGCCAGCCGGCGGCAAAATCGGTGCCGCCATACCCCATGATCTTCAGCAGGATCGACAGGGCCTCTTCCAGCGTGACCGTATTGTCGGGGCGGAAGGTGCCGTCGAGATAACCTGTGATCAGGCCCAGATCACGGGCAGCTGTGATATAGCCCGAATGCCATGCACCGGCACGGACATCGGGATAGGGCGAAATGGCCGAAGGGGCCTTGCCGCGGTTTTTATGCGCCGATGCGGCAATGGCCATCTTGACGAACTCGGCGCGAGTGACGCTGCGGTTCAGATCCAGATTGCCCGCTTCATCGCCGTTCATAACGCCCATAACGGCCAGTACGGGCAGGATCTCCCCTTCCAGATCGGCACCGGCGGCCGAAACCGGCAGGCAGAGGGTGGTCAGCAGAGTGCACAGTGCCAGCACCCAGGCCAGTTTTCTTTTGATCATACAACTTCCTCCCTTATTCATAACGCAAAGCATCGATGGGATTGAGCTTTGCCGCCTTGTTGGCCGGCAGATAGCCAAAGATAACGCCGACGGCCACCGATACGCCGAAGGATACGGCAATGGCGGTTACCGACGGAATGGCTTTGATGCCAAGGGCATTGCCGGCAATACCGGCTGCCGTGATACCCACCAGGATGCCGATGACGCCGCCCACCGCCGAAGTGGTGCCCGCCTCGATGATGAACTGGCTGCGGATATCCTTCTGTTTGGCGCCCAGCGATTTGCGGATACCGATCTCGCGTGTGCGCTCGGTGACCGAAACCAGCATGATATTCATAATGCCGATGCCGCCGACCAGCAGCGAAATACCGGCGATGGCCACCAAAACGCTGAGCATGGTGTCCTGAATGGTCGACATGATGCCCAGCATTTCCGACATACTGATGATCATATAGGCATTCTCGTCGTCGCCATAGGCGCGCTGCAGCTTATCTTCAATAAGCCACTGGGCCTCCTTGGTATTCTCGGCACTGGCGGCGCTGAAATTATACATATTGGTGCGGGCATTGCCGCTCAGACGCTGGGCATTGGTATAGGGGATGTAGATATAGTCATCATCCGAACCGCGGCCATAACCGGCCTTTTCCTCCAGCGTGCCGACAACGGTATAGTTGTCGCCGCCGATGCGGACGGTGCCGCCCAGGCCCTTGCCCTGAAAATATTCGTCGTTGACATAGGAACCGATGACGCAGACCTTGCCCATTTTAAAGACGTCGGCATACTGCAGAAAACGGCCCGATGTCAGCGTAAAGCTCTTGATATCGGCATACTGCTCGGAAACGCCCGAAACACTGGTGGAGGTCAGCACCTCGCCGCCGATCTTGTTGCGGCTCATGCAGGAGATCACCGGGCTGACCGCCGCGATGGCCTGTGGATTGTCCAGCGCCAGTTGAAACATATCCTCTTCGGTCACCGCTTCGTCGGTGCCGCGGCCCATGATCGAGACCATCAGCAGATTGGTGCCCATATTCTCGAAGTTTTCATTGACCATATCGGTCAGGCCGTCGCCCAGACTGATGATAACGATAACGGCAGCGACGCCGATGATGATGCCCAGCATGGTCAGAGCCGCACGGGCCTTGCTGGTGGCCAGCGATTTGATGGCCAGAATAAAGGATTGCCTAAAGTCCATAACCGCCCTCCCCTTCCTCCTGCGGGACAACAACGGCCCGGGGATCCTTTGCATCGCCGTCATAGACGATCTTGCCGTCGGCCAGACGGATGATGCGGTTGGCCTTGACGGCGATGGAATTATCGTGGGTGATCAGTACAATGGTGCGGCCGTCGCGGTTGAGCTCCTGCAGGAACTCCAGCACCTCGCGGCCGGTTCTCGAGTCGAGGGCGCCTGTGGGCTCGTCGGCCAGAATGACGGCCGGATCGCCGGCCAGAGCGCGGGCGATCGATACACGCTGCTGCTGGCCGCCCGACAGCTGATTGGGGCGGTTTTTCGCCTTGTCGGTCAGGCCGACACGCTCCAGCGCACGCATGGCAGCGGCACGGCGCTCGGAAGCGCTCATGCCCGAATAGAGCAGCGGCAGCTCGACATTTTCCACCACATTGAGCTTGGGGATCAGGTTGTACTGCTGAAAGATAAAGCCAAGGAATCGGTTGCGGATGGCAGCCTGCATATCGTCATCCATGGTCGATACGTCGATGCCATTCAGTTTATAGGTGCCCGATGTGGGAACATCGAGGCAGCCGATGATGTTCATACAGGTCGACTTGCCCGAGCCCGACTGGCCGACAATGGCCACAAACTCGCCCTTTTCGATGGTGATGGTCACGCCGTCCAATGCGCGGACAACGCTGTCGCCCATATGATAGAGCTTATATACGTCTTGCAGTTGGATCATATCGGCCTCACTGTCCCTGCACAGCGCCGCCCATGGGGCTGGCGTTGATCATGGTCTCAAAGAGAGAGGTCGTATTGGTGTTGACGGCCACCATCTCCCCTTCCTGAACGCCGCTGAGGATCTCGATATATTCATCGTCGGCACGGCCGACCTCGACCTCGACCTGACGGTAACCGGCGGGAATGCCCTTTTCAGGATCGCCTTCGGCCGCTTCATCGGCCACCAGTACGGTATTGCCGCGCTGTACGGCACTGACCGGTACGGTGAGGATATCCTTTGCTTCCTCGACAACGATATCGGCGGTGACATTCATGCCGGGCAGCAGGCTGCCGTAGTTTTCAACGATGACACGCACAGGATAGGTGGTTACACCCGACAGGACATTGCCGTTGATACCGATGCGGTCGACCACGCCGGTAAAGACCTGGCCTTCGGCGGCGTCGGCTTCCAACAGTACCTTCTGGCCCACCCGAATGTCCTGAATATACAGCTCGTCGATGTTGAGGGTCAGGGTCAGATAGGACATATCATAGATGACCGCCATGGGCCCCATGGCCGAAGTGCTGTCCAGCGTATCGCCGGCCTTATAGTTCTTTTCAACAATGGTGCCCGAAATGGGGGCCTTGATGGCATAGTTCTCCAGCATATCGCGGGCATTCTCCAGCGAAAGCTCGGAAGCGCGGCGGCTGAGACCTGCGCTCTCCAGCTGACGCTCGGCAGCATCGCTGTCCAGCGCCATGAGGGCCTGGTTCTTTTCGACCCGCTGGCCTTCACCGACATAGATCTTCCCAATGGTGCCGGCTGCACCGGCATAGACCATCGAGGATGTGCTGTTTGCAAAGCTGCCGGCTGCGGCGCAGGCGACGCCGTTGACCGATGCCGTGGCCGACATACCGCCGGTGATGCCGCCGGGATTGGGAACGCTGATCTCGACATTGCAGACCAGTGTGCCGCCCACGCCGGCTTCGGCCATACCCGAAACCTTGGTGACCGTGCCGATCAGCTGCTCGCCGGTATCCGAAATGGTCACGGTGGCCATGGCGCCGACGCCGATCGAAGAGACCTGCATCTGATGGAAGGGCACGGTCAGCTTCATGGTGTCGCTGTCGCGGATCTCGGCCAGCAGAGCGCCGGCATTGACCTCGTCGCCGCTGTCGACGTGAAGCTTGGCCACACGGCCCGAAACGGTGGCCTGCGGCTCGAGACCGTCGAGATTATCCACAATGCCTGCATAGGAAAGATCGGCATTGCGCAGGGCGATCTCGGCCTGCTCGATGGAGCGCTCGGCATCCGAACTGTCGATCTGATAAAGCAGGGTATCCTTTTCCACATAGTCGCCCTCTTCAAAATCGGCGGCCAGAATATCTCCCTGCACCAGACCGATGATGTTATAGGAATCGGCAGGCAGCAGGGCGCCGCTGCCGCTGATCTCGACGCTGATGTCGCGCCGCTCGGCGGCAAAATTACGATAGCCGCTGTCGATACCGGCCTTAGCCGCGATCATGGGGCGCACGACAAACCAGAGCAGTGCCGCCACCAGAAGCAGGGCGACCAGCGCCAGTCTTCTGCGTTTTTTCTTCTTTTCGCCCGCAACCATCCGATCCAGCTGTGCGTCGGCCTGCGCATCCTTCCGGGCATCGATCCCGGTGGGCGTTTTAAGTTCTGCCATAACAGTATTCCTTCCCTGTTGAAAAATTTTCTGATATTTTTATTTTACACAATCCATTTTTCCTGTCAACGATTCCAAAGAATAGTTTAATGTTTATTTAAAAGTTCTTTAAGGCCGTTGCTTTTCTTCGCTGTTTTGCTAAAATGAAGTTGTAATCCCATCCGCATCCCCCGAAAGGAGGAATCCTGTGGCCTTATCCCTTTATCTTTCTCTCGCCATTCCCCTGCTGCTTTTTCTGCTGCTGATTTTATGGGCCCTGCTGCACCGTTTAAAAAACAAGTGGGTCTTCCGCACAGCTGCGCTTCTGCTTATCCTGCTCTATTGTCTCTTTGCTTTCGACGGTATCCTAGATGCCCATCGGCATCTGCGTTACTATCAAAAACTCCAAGGGGCAGATGCGGCAAAAATCGCAGAAATCCAGCGTTTCAAGTGGTTCACCGAACGTAAAAACGGCCGCGTGGCCGGCTACTGGTGGATTAATATTCAATATGCCGAAGACGCAGGCATAGAATACAGCTATCACTATGATCCCAATGCCGGGATGCGCTGCAGGATCCGCCATATCGGTGATCATCTCCCTTCTTCCGAGCGTCTTTATTATCCATTGGATGGATATGTTACCCTTCCGTGAATATGCAAAAAGACCTGTCCACAATCTGTGGACAGGTCTTTATTTATCAGGGGATTTACTTTACGAAGCGATAGCCGAGGATGGCTGCACCGAGGGCGCCGCAGAGCTGGCTCTGGGCATGGGTGACAACCGGACGGCCGATGGCGGCTTCCAGATGGCTGCGGAACAGCTCGTAACGGGCCAGACCGCCGCTGAAGAAGACGCTGCCCTGCATGGGCAGGCGGGAAGCAAATGTGGCTGTACGGCGGCAGATCGAACGAATAACACCCAGAGCGATATCGTCACGGGCGACATCCTGGGCCAGCAGGCTGATGATTTCGCTTTCGGCGAAAACGGTGCACATGCTGGTGATGTCGACGGTGGGACCCTTGGGGCTGAATGTATCCAGTTGTTCGCCGGTGCACTCGAGGATACGGCACATCATTTCGATGAAACGGCCGGTGCCGGCGGCACACTTGTCGTTCATCAGGAAGTCGGCAACATTGCCGTCCTTATCCAGCAGGATGGCCTTGCTGTCCTGGCCGCCGATGTCGATAACGCCGCCGACGCTGCCGCCCAGGAAGTGGGCGCCCTTGGCGTGGCAGGTGATCTCGGTGACCTTCTTATTGGCCTCAGGCAGCAGTTCGCGGCCATAGCCTGTGGTTACAACATAACCGACATCTTCGTTCCACAGCTTCTCGTAGACTTCATGCATGCGCAGGGCCGGACGGGCGCTGGTGGCAACCAGACGGGAGTCGACAACCTTTTCGCCGTCGAACAGAACGCCTTTGACTGTGGTCGAGCCGCAGTCGATACCCAAACTGTACTTTGCCATGGCTTAGAGCATCTCGATGAAGGCGCCGACACGTGTGTTGACCTGGCCGGCATCGGTGGAGGAGTAGTCGGTCTCCATGAACATATAGGGAACGCCCTTCTTCTCGGTGACGTAGTTCTTGATCTTGTAGGACTCGACGTTGAAGGTATGGCAAGCCTGCAGAACGACCTCGATAACGCCGTCGATCTTATATTCGTCGATCAGGCGATCCATCAGCTCGAGACGGCCGGGGTTGGGAGACATGCAGGAGCAGGGGATGTTGATGTATCTCTTGGCCAGAGCGTCGTAGACGTCGGGGTTGGTCTCGTCGATCAGTTCGTCGACCGAACGTGCGCCGCCGCAGTTCTCGTAGCAGACAACAACGCCGCCGTTGCTCTCGATGGCGTTAACGACCTTCTGGGTCGAGCAGCCGATGGGAGAGCCGGTGAGCAGGATGCGCTTGCGGCCTCTGTACTTCTCGGGATCGTACTCGTCGATAACCTTCTGTGTGAGGGCCTTGACCTCTTCGGTGGCTCTCTCCATATCGAAACGGAACTGAACACCATCGAGAACTCTGTGCATATCCAGGCCGCCCATGGGAGCGGGATCCATCTTCTGCAGGCCGTAGAAAGCCTTCAGGGCCTTGCGCTGCTCGTTGGTCTTGTGGATGGCTTCCTTGATCTGCTCTTCGGTGATGGTGGTCTCGAAATGAGATTCCAGCTTTTCCTTAAACTTCTTGATCTCTTCGGCAAAGAGCTTCTTGCCCATGGGGCTCTGGCTGTTGGGCAGTTCCATGACGTGGACGGGCTTGAACTCGGCCAGCATCTCATACATCTTCTTCTTGCCGTCGCAGGTGGTCTCGCCGACGATCAGGTCGGAGAAATAGAAGAAGGGGCACTTGTCGGTCTTGGCATAGCCATAGCTCGACTTGATCAGGGGGCACAGGTTACGGGGCAGATCCTGCTCGGCTTCGGGAATGGTCTCGCCATCCTTGGAGCACAGGCCGACCATGCAGGCGCCCATAGCCAGGGGCAGTTCCTTGGGCAGGTATGTGCAGAAGCCGCCGACGAAGGGCTTGCCCTGCTGCTTCAGTTCATGCATGCGCAGGAAAGCATTCTTGCGCTGCTCGGAAAATTCTTCAAAAATCGCGGGAAGATCCTTTACGAGTTCCATAGTGTTTCTCTCCTTAGAACACAAAAATTTCATCATGTCCATTTTAAAATACCCTACTGTGGAAAGCAAATCGCAATTATAAATATCCTTTTGTCACCCTATCGGCTTTTTCTATATTGTTGTATTTATCTGAAAAAAAGCAATAAAAAAGACCATCCGAAGATGGTCCTTTTTATTACATCAGTTTTTCCAGCAATCTGAGCATTTCCTCGATCTTCTCTTCGCGCGCCTCATCGGTCTCGGCGTCGCGGACACAGCCGCACATATGGGCCTTGACCACCTCGCGGTTGGCGCGCTTGAGGACGCTTTCGGCGGCCATGATCTGGTTGGAGATATCCATACAATAGCGATCCTCCTCCACCATCCTGACCACACCCTCGATCTGTCCGGCTGCCGTTTTCAGCAGCCGGAGGACCTTGGCTTTGTCGGCTCTCATGCGATGGATGTGACTTCGTAGCCGGCGTCGACGACGGCCTTGGTCAGGACCTCATCGGAAATCTCGGCGGTCATGGTAACGGTGGCTGTGCCGGCCTGCAGGTCGACAACGGCTGTGGCGCCTTCCAGTGCATTCAGAGCCTTTTCGACACGGCCCGAGCAGTGGGGGCACATCATACCTTCGATCTTCATTGTCTTTGTCATGGTTGTTTCTCCTTCATTTTCTGTTTCGTTTGTATCTTCGATCACCTGCAGCTCGGCTTCGTAAGCCGCTGCGGCAGGCTTTTCTTCTGCCTTAAAGAAGTTGAGGCGCAGGGCGTTGCTGACGACGCAGACCGACGACATACTCATGGCTGCCGCACCGAACATGGGGGTCAGACGGATGCCGAAGGCGTGGAACAGCAGGCCGGCGGCCAGCGGGATGCCCACCGAATTGTAGAAGAATGCCCAGAAGAGGTTCTGCTTGATGTTGCGGATGACGCTGCGGCTCAGACGGTAGGCGGTTACTGCATCCAGCAGGTCGCTCTTCATCAGAACGACGTCGGCGCTTTCGATGGCAACGTCGGTACCGGCGCCGATGGCAACACCCACATCGGCACGGACCAGCGCAGGTGCATCGTTGATGCCGTCGCCGACCATGGCAACCTTCTTGCCCTCTTCCTGCAGGCGGCGGATCTCCTTCTCCTTGTCACCGGGCAGGACCTCGGCAATGGCCTTGGTGATGCCCAGCTGACGGCCGATGGCAGCAGCGGTGGTCTTGTTGTCGCCGGTCAGCATGACGACCTCGAGGCCCAGCTCCTTAAAGCGGTCGATGGCCGCTTTGGAGGTGGGTTTGACAACGTCGGCTGCGGCAACGATGCCCAGCAGCCTGCCCTCTTCGGCAAAGAACAGGGGGGTCTTACCCTCTTCGGCCAGCTTTGCAGCCTGGCTCTCGACGGCATCCAGCTGAACACCGATCGATTCCATCAGGCGGCGGTTGCCGCCATGGCAGCGCTTGCCGTTTACAGTGCCGGCAATGCCCATGCCCTCAATATTTTCAAAGGCTGTGCATTCGGGCACCCTGATCTGCATCTCTTTTGCCTTGACCAGAACAGCCTCGGCCAGCGGATGCTGGCTGGAGGTCTCCAGCGCGGCGGCAACGGTCATCAGGTGTTTTTCATCCCCCGAAGTCAGGATATCGGTAACGCGGGGCGCGCCCTCGGTGACCGTACCGGTCTTATCGAGGACGATGGTATTGATGCTGTGGAAGGTCTCCAGCGCCGTGGCATTCTTGTTAAGAATTCCGGTTTTGGCGCCGACGCCGGTGGCCCCCATGATGGCGACCGGTGTGGCCAGACCCAGCGCACAGGGGCAGGAAATGACCAGTACGGCAATGGCGCAGGACAGGGCAAACTCGGCGTCCATACCGGCCAGCAGCCAGCCAATGCCGGTGACCAGCGAGATGGTCATAACGGTGGGAACAAAGATGCCGGCCACCTTATCGGCCATCTTGGCAATGGGCGCCTTGGAAGCGCTGGCCTCCTCGACCAGTGCGACGATCTGGGCCAGCGTGGTGTCCTGACCGACGCGTGTGGCACGGAACTTGAAGAAGCCGTTTTTATTGATGGTGGCGGCAATGGCGGTATCGCCCACCTTTTTCTCTACAGGGATCGACTCGCCGGTGATGGCGCTT
>JAFQKM010000297.1 GCA_017396925.1 Clostridia bacterium | reverse complement strand
ATCGGTCTCTTCCAGAACACGCTGCTTGTCGGTGTGCTGGATAAAGATATTCTGTGCGATAAAGTCGGATACCCAGGCCATATCATTGCTGTCGAAGATCTTGGATACGACATCCTGGTTGACCTTGGGCGCCAGATCGGCATACTCCAAAAACAGATCGCGCAGGGTGCGCAGAGAGGCCTGATCGCGCTTGAGGGTGGCTTCGCGGGCCTCAGCCTCGATCAGATAAGCATCACAGCGCAGATAGTCCTTATCGGACAGGGGGGCGTAAACGATGGCACGGGACTCGCCTTCGGCCAGAACACGCAGGGTGCCGCCGGGCATGCGGAGCACCTGCTTGACCTTGGCAATGGTGCCCATGCGGTATATATCGTTAAAGGTAGGGGTTTCAACAGAAAGCTCCTTCTGAGAAACCAGGAAAATCTTCTGGTCGGCCGACATGGCTTTGTTCAGCGCATTGATGGAAATCTGGCGGCCTACATCAAAATGAAAGACAGTATTGGGAAAGACCGTGATCCCGACCAGAGCCATGGTGGGGATATTGTGCACGATCAGTCGGCTGTCGAATTCGTTGGGCATTATAATACTCCTCCATTCTAAGTGGATAGTATATCATAAATCGTGGTTTTATTCAAGTCAAGTGGACCATTCTATGCACTTGTAACGGAAAATTCAAAAAGGCAGAACAGGGTCTCCCCCTGCTCTGCCTCCAGCATTGCTGCTTTATTTTGTTTTCCGATCGATCCGGGAATATTTATTCACGGATCAGCTTGGCTTCGCCGGTGCCGTTGACATGTTCCTCGGTGATGATGACCTTCTTGATGGAAGGATCGGAGGGCACATCAAACATCAGCTGGGTCAGCAGGCCTTCAACGACCGAACGCAGACCACGTGCGCCGGTATTGCGCTCGATGGTCTTCTTGGCGATGGCCTTGAGGGCGCCTTCCTCGAACTCCAGCTCGACATTATCCAGCTGGAAGAGGTGCTGATACTGCTTGGTGACGGCATTCTTGGGCTTGACCAGAATATCCAGCAGGGTATTCTCGTCCAGGCTGTCCAGCGTGACCAGAATGGGCAGACGGCCGACCAACTCGGGGATCAGACCGAACTTGAGCACGTCATGGTGCTCGACCTTCTGCAGAAGCTCGCTGCTGCGCGCTTCCTTCTTGGAGCGGACCTCGGCACCAAAGCCGATACCCTGATTGCCGGTGCGCTTTTCAACGACCTTTTCGATGCCGTCAAAGGCGCCGCCGCAGATAAACAGGATATTGCTGGTGTCGATCTGGATGAACTCCTGATGGGGATGCTTGCGTCCACCCTGGGGAGGTACGTTGGCAACGGTGCCTTCCAGGATCTTCAGCAGCGCCTGCTGAACGCCCTCACCCGATACATCACGGGTGATCGAGGGATTCTCGCTCTTGCGGGCGATTTTGTCCAGCTCGTCGATATAGATGATGCCGCGTTCAGCCAGCTCGACATCATAGTCGGCTGCCTGAATCAGACGCAGCAGGATATTCTCGACGTCTTCACCGACATAACCGGCTTCGGTCAGCGTGGTTGCGTCGGCAATGGCAAAGGGGACCTGCAGGCTCTTAGCCAGGGTCTGGGCAAGATAGGTTTTACCGCTACCTGTGGGGCCGATCATCAGGATATTGCTCTTCTGCAGCTCGGCGCCATCATCATGCTGGTCCTTGCTGCGGATACGCTTATAGTGATTGTAAACAGCGACTGCCAGAGCTACCTTGGCGCGGTCCTGACCGATGATATACTGGTCGAGGCCTTCCTTGATCTCGGCAGGTGTGGGCAGCTTGTCCATGGTCTCCAGACCCTGAAGGGCTGCTTCTTCCTCTTCGCCGCCGATCAGATCGGCGCAGATCTCGATGCACTCGTTGCAGATATAGACGCCGGGGCCGGCAATCAGTCGCTTAACTTCTGCCTGCGTTCTGCCGCAGAAGCTGCAGCGCAGGTCTTTCTTCTCGTTCGAAGGCATTGGAAAGCACCTCGTTTATCTCTTTTCGATGATCTGGTCGATCAGGCCGAAGTCCAGCGCTTCCTGTGCCGACATGAAGTTGTCTCTGTCGGTGGCTTCGTTCATGACTTCCATGGACTGACCGGTGCATTCGCACATGATCTGATTGAGCTTTTCACGCTTCTTGATGATGCGGTCGGCGTGGATCTTGATATCCGTGGCCTGACCCTGCATACCGCCCAGGGGCTGGTGGATCATGATTTCGCTGTTGGGCAGTGCAAAGCGCTTGCCCTTGGCGCCGGCGGTCAGCAGGAATGCACCCATGCTGGCAGCCATGCCGATGCAGATGGTCGATACGTCACACTTGATGTAATTCATTGTGTCGTAAATGGCCAGACCGGCCGAGATCGAGCCGCCGGGGCTGTTGATATAAAACTGGATATCCTTATCGGGATCCTGTGCTTCAAGATAAAGCAGCTGGGCAACGATCAGGCTTGCAGTCTGATCATTGACCTCGTCCGAGAGGATAACTACACGGTCGTTCAGCAGGCGGGAGTAGATGTCGTAAGAACGCTCGCCGCGGCTGGTCTGCTCGACGACCATAGGTACATAAGGCATTTATATGGTCTCCTTTCCGGGGTATGAAGTCATATAAACTATATTACTCGTTGTCTTCAGCCTTTTCTGTCGAAACTTCTTCAGCCTCTGCCTTCTTTGTTGTCTTCTTGGCAGCGGGCTTGCGTGTCTTCTTAGCCTTGGGAGCCTTGGCGTTGTCCTTGACGAACTCTGTAGCCTTGCCGACAGCCAGATCCATCTTCAGGCCGGCAGCGGAAACCTGAGCCTTGACAGCCTCGACATCCATGTTGTACTGCTCGGCCATCTTGGCGAACTCGGCCTCAACCTCTTCCTCTGTGACTTCGATGTTCTCAGCGCGAACAACAGCCTCCAGAGCCAGACGTGTCTTGACGCGTGTCTCGGCCATAGCCTTGAACATAGCACGGAACATATCCATGTTCATGCCGCTCATGGACAGATAGTCTTCAAACTTCATGCCGCTCTGCATAGCGATGTTCATAGCGTAGTCGTTGACGATGAAGTCGACTTCCTTCTCGATCATGACTTCGGGAACTTCGCCCTCGAGGCCTTCAACCAGCTTGCCCATCAGAGCTTCTTCGAAGACGCGCTCGGCGTTCTGCTCGGCCATCTCTGTCATCTTTGTCTTCAGGTCAGCCTTGTACTCGTCCAGTGTGTCGAACTCGGAAACATCCTTAGCGAACTCGTCATCCAGCTCGGGCAGCTGGATCTCGTGGACTTCGTGCAGCTTGCACTTGAAGGTAGCGGGCTTGCCGGCCAGCTCTTCAGCCTGATACTCAGCGGGGAATGTGACCTCAACGTCGAACTCATCGCCGGCAACATGGCCGTCGATCTGCTCTTCAAAGCCGGGGATGAATGTGCCGGAGCCCAGCATCAGCTCGTAGCCCTCAGCCTCGCCGCCTTCGAAAGCAACGCCGTCAGCGTAGCCCTTGAAGTCGATCTTAACGCTGTCGCCAGCCTTGGCTGCGCGCTCAACGGTGACCTGGCGTGCGTTTCTCTGCGCCATCTTTGTCAGCTCGGCCAGAACTTCAGCGTCTGTGACCTCAACGGCGGCCTTTTCAGCCTCGAGGCCCTTATAAGCCTTGACGGTCAGCTCGGGCTTGAGCTGCAGAACGATCTTGAACATCAGCTCGCCGTCCTGTACGTCGGTCTCTGTGATAGCAACATAAGCGATGGGCTCCAGACCAGCTTCCTTGCAGGCTGCGTCAACAGCTGTGGGATAGCAGTGGTCGATGGCATCTTCATAGAAGACCTCGACGCCGTACAGCTTCTCGATCATCTTTCTGGGAGCCTTGCCCTTGCGGAAGCCGGGGATGTTGACGGTGCCCTTGATCTTGTTGTAGGCAACCTGAATACCAGCTTCGAACTCGTCCTTCTCAACTGTGATGGACAGTTCTACCTGAAAGTTTTCTTTCTTCTCGATGTTTGTCAGTTTCACTTTGGAAACCCTCCTTAAGATATTTAAATTCTTTATGGTTTTTTCAAAACAGACCTGCGGGGTCTCCCCTGCCGGACTGCCTTTCGAGACATAATGATTTGTTTTCCGCTGTGTGCGCAGCCGAAAAAATGCCCAAAGGCATTCATCCGAACTATCATAACACAGTTTTCTGCTGTTGGGAAGATGAATTTTTGTAAAAAACCTGTTTCCGGGCCGTTTTTTCGTGTTTTTTCAAGCGAAAAAAGCCCATCCGGCGCAGTCCGCCGCGCAGAATGAGCCTTACCGTTTCGATCACGGCTTCAGCAGGACCGGCCTGAAGCCGACATTGTCTGCCGAAATATTCTGATAGATCACGCCGTCGCGGGTGCCGTTGAATGCGCCGCGCAGGCTGTCGCCATGCAGATGGCCGTAGTAGCAGCGTGCAACACCATACTGCTTCAGCAGGCCGGTGATCGGCTCGACCTCGGTGCGCATAAAGACCGGAGGATAGTGCAGAAAACAGTAGATCTCGCTGTCGGGGTACAGCTTTCCGGCTTCCTTGAGGGAGGCCTCAAGACGCATGACCTCGCGCTTGAATACCTTCTCGTCCCCTGCCGTCTCATCCGAAGGATCAAAGAACCAGCCGCGTGTGCCGCACAAAGCGATCCCTTCGCAGCAGATGGTGTTGTTGTGCAGAAAAGAGAGGTTTTCCAGCTGATTCTCTGCAAAGAAACGGTTCATTTTACTGACCGTATCCCACCAGTAGTCATGGTTGCCCTTGAGGAAGATCTTCTTTCCGGGGAAGGTATTCAGCAGCTTGAAATCAGCCAGCGCTTCGCGCAGGCTCATGCCCCAGGAAAAGTCGCCGGCAATGACCAGCGTATCTTCCTCGCTCAGGCAGGCCAGACCCTTCAGCAGTTTTTCACGGTAATTGTCCCATGCGCCGCCGAAGATATCCATCGGCTTGTTGACGCTTTCGGACAGATGCATATCTCCGATCGCATATAGTGCCATTTTTATCACCACTACACAAAGGCATTTCTGATATGCCTTATGGTTTTATCTTCTGTATAGACTTCAATGATGTCAAAGCTGAACTGGTCGCAGCTTTCGTTCTCGGCGATCCAAAGCTGCGCCGAACGCACAATGCGGCGCTGTTTCTCTTTGCCTACCGCCGCACTGGCCGGCAGATAGCCCTGACTCTTGCGGGTCTTGACCTCCACAAAGGCAACAACTTCCCCCTTTCGGGCAATCAGATCGATCTCTCCCACATGGGTGGTATAGTTGCTGGCCAGGATGGTATACCCTTTTTTACGCAGGAAATCGGCGGCGATCTGCTCGCCATAGCGGCCGACCAGCTTATCCTGCATGTTCTTCATTCTTATATGTACCGCGAGCCAGGATCTTTTTGAGGAAGGTCTGGCGGTGGACTTCCGATGGGCCATGCTCGAGCAAAGCCTCCACATGCTTCTTGGTGGGATAACCTTTGTGGACCTTGAACTGATACTGGGGATACTGCTCGTCGAGCATCTCCATATAACGGTCTCGGGTCACCTTGGCAAGAATGGACGCCGCCGCCACCGAAGCGCTTTTGGCGTCACCCTTAACGATGCAGGTGGTCTCGCCACAGGGCAGGCCGGGGTCGCGGTTGCCATCGACAAAGGCAGCATCGGGCGTCTTTTCCAGGCCGGCATAGGCACGGTTCATGGCCAGAAATGTGGCCTGCAGAATGTTGATCTCGTCGATCTCCTGCTCGGTTGCAAAAGCGATGCAGTAGCTGAGGGCATGTTCCTTGATCTGATCAAAGAGCAGATTGCGCTTTTTCTCACTCAGTTTTTTCGAGTCGTTCAGACCTTCGATGGTATAGTTGGGATCGAGAATGACCGCTGCCGCACAGACCGGGCCGGCCAGAGGGCCTCTGCCGGCTTCGTCGATGCCGCAGACCAGCTTGTCCTGTTCCCAATAGGGTGTTTCGTAGGTATACATACCGTTGCCGCCTTATACCTTGGGGGGCAGCTCAAGGGTCATGCGGCCCAGCTTGCCCGAACGGTATTCGTCGATGAAGACCTTGGCCATACGCTCGGTATCCAGCATGCCGCGGCCTGCCAGGAAGCCGCGCTTTCTGGCCATTTCTTCCAGTGTATCATAGGTCAGTTCGTCGCTGATACCTGTAATGCCATAACGCTTTACAACGTTCTCGGTATAGGACTCGCGCAGGACCTCCAGCAGCTTGCAGGCCAGATCTTCGATGTCGAGGATCTCGTCGCGGATGGTGCCCATAAAAGCCAGCTTATAGCCGATGGCATCGTCTTCGATCTTGGGCCACAGCATGCCCGGGGTATCCATAAAGTCGTACTTGCCGGCCAGGTTGAACCACTGCTTGCTGCGTGTGACGCCGGGACGGTCGGCCGCAACGGCCGACTTCTTGCCCAGCAGGCGGTTGATAAAGGAAGACTTGCCGACATTGGGAATGCCGACGATCATGATCTTGATGGTGCGGTTGACGCCCTTCTGGGCATTGCGCTCGATCAGCTCGGCACAGCATTCCTCGACCGATTTTGTAAAGTCTTTCATAAAGCCGCCCTGCTGGCTGTTGGCCGTCATGACGGTATAACCCTGGGATTTATAGTAATTGACCCACTTGGCGGTGGCATTGGGATCGGCCTGGTCTTCGCGGTTGAGGACCAGCATACGCTTCTTCCCTGCTGCCAGTTCGATCAGATCGGGGTTCTTGGAGCTCTCGGGGATACGCGCGTCGCGAACCTCGACGATCATGTCGATATTCTTAATGTCTCCCAGCATCAGCCTGCGGGTCTTGGCCATATGTCCGGGATACCAGTTGATGCTCATTTAAAAACCTCCAAAGCTTTCCATCGGCCAGATACGGAAAAAGACGCGGCCGATGATATCGTCTGTTTTGAGTGCGCCAATATAATCGGCACGGCTGTCGGCGCTGTGGTTGCGGTTGTCGCCCATAACGAAGACATGGCCTTCAGGGACATAGAAGGGATACGTCACACTGCCGCCGTTAAAATCCTGCTCGTTGATGTAGGGCTCGAGGATCAGCTCGCCGTTGACCCATACATTGCCCTCGTCGTCGATGTCGATCTCGTCGCCCTCGATGCCGATGATACGCTTGACAAGGGGTTCATCGTCGAAATGAGGCGCCATAACGACGATCATATCGCCGCGCACAGGCTCGTTGTAGTTGAGTTCGACCAATACACGGTCGAAATTATGCAGCGTCGGGAACATCGAATCGCCCGAAACACCCGAAATGCGTACAAAAAAAGAGCTGATCACGACAAGAACAAGCAGCGCCCAGATCAGCGACTGTGCCCAGCCAAACAGCTCCAATGCAGCACTCGTTTTTTTATTTTCCTGTTCTTCGGTCTTTTTATCCTTAAAACTCATAGATAAACACCTTAATGATTTCAAAGAGCCGTTTACGGCTCGGTTTGCCAAATTGCCTGAAATGAAAATAAAGGGGACGAGAAACCCGTCCCCTATTTTTTCGGATGTTAGATATCCTGCTTAACCTTAGCAGCCTTACCAACTCTGCTACGCAGATAGTACAGCTTAGCGCGTCTGACCTTACCGCTTCTCACGACCTCGATCTTCTCGATGTTGGGGGAGTGGATGGGGAATGTCTTCTCGACACCGACGCCGTAGGAAACACGTCTGACAGTCATTGTCTCCTGGATGCCGCCGTGCTTTCTGGCGATGACGGTGCCTTCGAAGACCTGGATTCTCTCACGTGTGCCTTCCTTGATCTTAGCGTGTACCTTGATGGTGTCGCCGACCTTAAAGTTGCCGGCATTTTCCTTCAGCTGAGATTCAGTCAGTTTCTTAATCAGATCCATTGTTCTAGATTCCTTTCGTTCATAGATGTTCTTGCCCGACCAATCGGCAGAGGACCATCCGTAATTTAATGCATGCTTGATTATAATAGCACAGTATTCCCTGAAATGCAATTATTTTTTTGACCATTTTGCATTTTCCAGCGTCCTGTTTTTTGTCTATTCTGCCAGTTTGAAGCCGATATAGTGGGGCAGATCGGGTTCCAGACCCACCTGCACCTCAATCACACAGCCATTGGCGCCGCGCACAAAGGCGCCGGGGACGATGCCCAGTGCCAGTGCATCGACGATAAAGGCATCACCGCCGATGGTCGCGACCTCGAAGGTGACGATGCCGAGGCTGCAATAGAGGCGGCCTTCCCGTTCCTCTACCTTCAGCGTGCCGTAGGCAGGATGGGTATAAACACCGCAGTAGACCGAGAGATCACCTTCAAAGACTCCGGCCTTTTCGGCCAGCGCCAGCAGCTTGCCAGACTTTTCCTTGCCGGCTTCGGCCAGACGATCCAGTTCTGCCGACATTTTTGCTGTCCAGTCGATCGGTTCGAGGCCCAGCGCCAGATCACAGACGGCATAGGCCAGTGCCATGGGCGACTGATTGCGCTCGCGATTGGACAAAACGGCGAAGCTGACATCCTCGCCCGGCAGATAACCGACGATGCTCTTATAGCCGTCGATGGTGCCGCCATGGTGAACCAGGGTATGGCCGCGAT
>JAFQKM010000037.1 GCA_017396925.1 Clostridia bacterium | reverse complement strand
TTTTAGAGCTTACCTTCGGCCTTGCGTTTTTCGACCCAGCCGGGCTTAACGGTCATGCGCTCTCGTGCGATCGCCAGAGCGTCTTCTTCGTTCCCCATAAAATCTTCGATTTTGTGGGGACCCCATTGGATTGAATAGATTTTGGTCGGCAAAGCCTTCCAAAATCAACACCGCATTGGCGGTGCGGCGCAGAAGCGCCGGTCTCGAAGGCGCTTTTAGAGCTTACCTTCGGCCTTGCGTTTTTCGACCCAGCCGGGCTTAACGGTCATGCGCTCTCGTGCGATCGCCAGAGCGCCTTCTTCGACGTCTTCGGTGATGGTCGAGCCGGTGGCGATGTAGGCGCCGCTGCCGATGTTGACAGGCGAGACCAGGTTGACGTTGCAGCCGATGAAGGCGTCGTCGCCGACGGTGGAACGATACTTATTCTTGCCGTCGTAGTTGGCAAAGACAACGCCGCAGCCCAGGTTGATGCGCTCACCCAGATCGGCGTCGCCGACATAGGTCAGATGCGCGATCTTGGTGCCGTTGCCGATATTGGCCTTCTTGAACTCGGTAAAGTCGCCGATGCGGACATTATCACCGATGTTGCAGCCGGGACGTACCCAACCGAAGGGGCCGATGCTGGTATTCTTGCCGATGGTGCTGTCCTGCACCTGCACATTGTTCAGCTTGGTGCCATCGCCGACAATGGCATTGTCGAGAATGGTATTGGGGCCAATGGTGCACTTTTCGCCGATGACCGTGCCGCTGTTGATCATGCAGCCGGGCAGAATGGTCGTGCCCTTGCCGATGATGGCGTCGGGCGCGATAAAGGTGGTCTGGGGCGACATGAGCATAACGCCGCTCTTCAGGTGGCGCATATTGATGCGTTCACGCAGGGATTCCTGGGCCAGATAGGCGCCGTAGGATTCCAGAACATAGAAAGCGTCGCCGGGAGGGGCTTCGACCGGCTCGAAGGAGCTGTAGTCCTCGTGGGCCAGGGCTTCCACAACGTCTTCCGCTGTGCCGAAGATGGCCAGAGGTGTACCCTTGGTCAGCAGCACGGCGGCGGTCTGCTCGGTCATATAGCCGAGAAGCTCGGTGCTCAGGCAGGGGCAGGGGCGCAGGCAGACCAGAATGTTGCCGAAGGCATGGTCGAGCGGTTCGCCGATGACCACCTCACCGTCCGAGATTTCGGCGATGGTGTTTTTCATATAATCTGAGATTTTCTGCGAGAGAATGGGATAATCCAGCCATTCGGAAGCTCCCGAAGGCATGATATATGTCTTGAAATGGCGCATAGGTAACACCCTCCTTAACATTTAGATTATACCACCCCCCATAGCAAAAATCTATAGCTATTTTGTCGGTTTGCGTTCGGGGGGCTTGCATGCTATAATATCATTGACAGAATATCCGACAAAGAAAGGAGGCCCACAGAATGGATGAACAACTGGTCATCCTCATGGAGACCCGCGAGGCCATGCGCACCCTCTGCGCCATCAACGACGGCGACTGTGCCCTGCTCTATTGCTATGCCGCTGCAGCCGGCGGACGATGCAAAATGACCGATGCCGCCCTGCATACCGGCTTTGACGATCGCCGTCTGGAGCGTGCCAAAAGCCTGCTGATCCTGTATAAAGTCTGCAAAGTGGCCGGCGCCGTGCAGGAGTTGCGCGAAATGGGCTACAGCCCGGCCGAACTGCTGGATGCCAAGCGTACCGACCCCTCTTTCAGCGGTGTCTGCGATTACCTCGAGCAGGCACTGGGCCGTGCCATCCGCAAGAGCGAGATCGAGATCCTTTACGGCATCTACGACAAGCTCAATATGCCGGCCGATGTCATTCTGCTGATGATCAACTACTGCAAGGCCCGCGGCCGTCTGAGCGCCCGTGAACTGGAACGCCGCGCCTATGAATGGCACGACAAGGGCATCCTGACCTATACGGCTGCCGCCGATCTGGCCGATGATATGGACAAAAAGGCCACCGAACGCCGCCGCATCATGGCCATCTTCGGCATGGGCGACCGTCGCCCCTCCGAGACCGAGGCCAAGTATATTCAGGCATGGCAGAATATGGGCATGGACGATGAGATGATCCGCATGGCCTATGACCGCACCGTTCTGCGTACCGGCAAGCTGACATGGAAGTATCTGCATAAGATCCTTGAGGACTGGCACAACAAGAACCTCCATACCCGCGAGCAGGTCGAGCGTGCCGAAGGCACCGCTGCC
>JAFQKM010000296.1 GCA_017396925.1 Clostridia bacterium | reverse complement strand
TGCGCTGGAGGCCAAGGCGTGGGCTTCGATCGTCGACATCAAGGCCATTATCCTGGCTGCCCTGCTGTGGATCCTGACCAACAAGGTCAAGCAGACCAAGAAGCTCCATGCCATCTACTTTATTGCGGCTTCGGCCGTCATCGGCATCATCTTCGGTTTTGCAAATCTGTAAAAAGCTGGGTGTGCCCACAAAATAAAGCGAATAAAAATCAACAGCCTGTGGAGAAATCCACAGGCTGTTTTTTTATGGTGAGGTGACCACCATATCTTTTTTATTCGACGGTGTCTTCGGCAGAAACAAGTTCGATATTAAAGAAAATGGAACCTGTATAGACGACATCCTTCTTGTTGGCGGCGGTAATGACCGGCTTCATTGTGTAAACAACTTCACCGTCTTCTGTGAAGGAAGCAAGCTCGACGCCGTTGACCTGATCTTTGCCGCCGGTGGTTTCAATGATGGTGCCGTCTGCAGCGATCAGCTGGTAGCGAAGGGACTGGTTGACAGGAGCCGTTGCGGCCTTGCCTTCCAATACCATCTGGTTTCTGTACTTATCTGTACCGGCGATGGTAACCGAGATACGCTGATCGCCCAGATCCTGTACGTTTTCGGCTTCGATACACAGAGCGGTGCCCTCTTCGGTCAGCTCGATCGTATCGGGGATAACGATGATGTAGGAGGGCTCGTTGGGGGTGACGGGCTGCTCCTTATAATCGAAGGTAATGGCAGTGGATGGTGTTGCTGTGCTGTTTTGATCAAAGTCTGCGGCAAAGACTGTGGTCGACATCGCCGTGCAGAAACAAAGGGTCAGGGCAAGCAGGCATGTAGCTGTCTTTTTCATGTTGATTTTCTCCTTTATAATATGATTTGCAGAAAGATCGTTGGTCACTCAACGATCAGCTCTGTTTTTACCGAGGCGCTGTTGCGGGTTGCCATGGTCTGGGGATCATAGGTATTGATCCGGATGTGGAGCGTATACTCGCCGGACGATAAGGGGCGGGCCAGCTCCAGTTCATGGATCGCCATACCGGGCCGGACATAGTCGGATGTATAGAGGGGGACGGTCTCGTCGTTCAGATAAAGGGAAAAGGAAAAATAACAATCGTTTTTTTCGGGATTGTACAGGGTCATCTTGACGGTCGACTGATCGGCAGGAAAGTGAAGGGTACTGTAGCCGGGGATACGAATGCCGCTCTGTTCTTCCTGTGCAGCTTCTTCCAGCGGACCTTCCCAGTAGCTGGAGGAAGGGTCGAGAATAATATTGGCCGAAGGATCGATCGTATCGGGGCGAAAGAAAAGATACAGACCGAAAAGCAGCAGACATAAGATGAGAATCAGCAGAAGGGACAGGCATGTTTTTCTTTTGGATTTCATGTTTTTTCCTCCAATTTATTTCTGCTTACAGCATACCGTCGGCATGTAAAATCAAAAATCGTAGAAGGGTAAAATTAAAAATCAATTTGCGGGGCTTTTGTAAAAATTAAAAAATCCCCATCGGATTTTGTTCCGATGGGGAAGATGGATAAGGGGAGTTTTACTTCTGTGTAGCATGCCACTGGCGGAAGGCGCAGGCCTTTGCCTTGGCTGTGGGAGCCGAACAGTGGCCGCCGCGGGCGGTGCAGAGCAGGTCGCCCGACAGGCCGCGGCCGATGGTATCGGCGACATCGACGACCTCGTGGAAGGGCAGGACGGGATCCTGACCGGCCATGGCCCACTGGGAATAGACGATCGACATGGTGGCCACAAAGAGGACGCGGGCCATGCAGGGCATATCCTTGCCGCCGGGAATGGGGTCGCAGGGCCAGCCGATGGAGGCCTGCAGGGCCATCGATGCGGCGGCTTCGATCTGTTCGTGGGTGCCGCCCAGCATTTCGGTGACGGCAGCGGCCGCCATGGCGGCACAGACGCCGCATTCACCGGTACAGCCGATGACCTCGCCGGTGGGGCCGGTGCGGGTATAGCAGATGGCGCCGACGCCTGCCGCGACAAAGAGGCCGCGCAGGGTGACTTCGGGATCAAGGCCCAGTTCCTCTTCGATGGCCGACAGAACGCCATAGAGGAAGCCGCCGCCGGTGCCCATGGGGCCGGGGACATTGAGGACGCCGGGGACGGGGGGCTGACCGGCCATGACATACTTGATCGACTTGCCGATGACGCCCAGATTGAGGGGCAGATTCTTACTGCCCTGCTCCCAGACCTTATAGTGCAGCTCGGTGAAGGGGGTGCAGAGGGGCTGGACGTCCTCTTCGTAGAGGGCGTGGGTGCGGCGGTACATATTGGGCATGACGGTGTCGCGCATATAGGCGACGACCTGCTCGCGGCTCCAGCCCGAAGCGGCCATTTCATAATCGATGGCAACATCGGCCAGACCCTTGCCCTGTTCGGCGGCCAGACGGCGCCACTCGACCATATCCTTAAAGAGCTGGGGCTGCTTGGCGGTGGTGGTGGGAACCGGCAGGACAGGGCTGAGGACGGCATAGTCGAGGCCCTCCAGCGCGGCCTTGGCCCCATCGGTCAGGGGCGTATTGATCTTGAGCCAGTGCATGACGCCGCCCTTCTGCCCCTTGCCGACCCCGGCTTCCATGACCGGCATGGCAGCTTCGATCTTCTGTACCAGCAGATCGTGATCGAGGGCGGTTTCGGCGTCAAAAATGCAGAGGACATAGGTGTCGCCCTTGCCCTCGAAGGCATAGCCGTTGACCCATACGGTTTCGATCATGCCGCCGCCGATGGAGTTGGCAACGAGGGTGGCGGTTTTGCCCGACTTGCCGGTGAGGATAAACTTGAGGGAGTTGATATGGGCGCTCTCCTTCATGGTGCAGAAGTCGAAGCGGTAGGGGATGCCGTGTTCCTTGAGCCAGGGCTTGACATTGAAGAAATCGGCATGGTCGGGCATATGGCCCAGCGCGCCGTTGAGCATACCCAGGTCTTCGTTCATGGTGCCGAAGGTGCCCTTGAAGGAACCGTCGTTGTCCATCTCGACAACGATCTCGGCAACCTCGTCGCCGCCCAACAGGGAGTTGCACATATAGCCGGCACGGCAGGGGGCGGCCATGTGGGAGCTGGAACCGGGGGCCATGATGGGGCCGAAGACATCATTATAAAACTCGGGATAGAGGTCTACAGGTTTATTCGGCATGAGAAATTACCTCATTTTCTACAAATGTTTTTGTTTGCGGGGAAGCAGGGGGATTCTTAAATTTGTTTTTGCCCGGACATGTGCCGGGCAAAAACATATAGTTCAGCGAAGGGGTTTCTGAACCCAGCTATTTAGTACTGTTCGAAGATGCGCTTGATCTCGGCGGGATCGTTGGTCTTGGCCAGGGCGAAGCGCAGCAGGATGGCAGCCTTGTGGGGGTTGAGGTCGTGGGAAGGAATGATCTTGGGGTTGCCCATGCGGTAGGCGTCGGAAACGCCGCCGGTGCAGACGCGTGTGCTGCGGACCAGAACGGGCAGTTCGTCCTTACCTGCCTCGAACTCTTCCTTATAGGCCTTGCCGATGGCGCCGATGACGCCGCCGTTGCCCGAACCGGCCGATACGATGCCCTTGCAGCCGGCCGCACAAGCGGCCTTGAAGAGCATATCGTCGATGCCCTGCAGCATATAGAGGACGTCGACACGGGGCATCTTGCCATACTGGGCGCCGGCAAACTCGGAGGTTGTGGTGTGGCGCATCAGGGGCTTATAGCAGTAGGTGACGTTGGCGTTGCGGACGGTGCCCAGTACGCCGTAGAGGGGGGCCTGGAAGGCGTCGGTCTTGAAAGAGGAGAACTTGACGGCGTCGCGGGCCGACAGGATCAGGTCGTTCATCGAGATGACAACGCCCATGCCGTAGGAAGCGTCGGAAGCGGCGCAGCAGACGGCATTATAGAGGTTGAGCAGGCCGTCGGTGGAGATGACATGGGCAGGACGCATGGCGCCTGTGATGACGACCGGCTTGGGGCTGTTGACGGTCAGATTGAGGAAGAAGGCGGTCTCTTCCATGGTGTCGGTGCCGTGGGTGATGACGATACCGTCGCACTCGTCGGAAGCCAGCAGTTCGTTGACGCGGGCCGACAGATGGAACAGGTCTTCGTCGGTGATGGCCGAAGAGGGCTTGAGGAAGATCTGCTCGGCCGACATCTCGACGATGTCGTTGAGCTCGGGCAGCTCGGCGATCAGGTCTTCGACCGAAATGACCGAGGCCTGATAGCCTTCGGTGGAAACACGGCTGCGGGCCTGGGAAGCGATGGTACCGCCGGTGGCGACCAGACGGATCTTTTTCTTATTCTGATTTTCCATGGTATGATCTCCTTTATGTACTGAAAATGCGCAGAGTATTTATTCTATTCTCAGTATAGCACCGCAGTAAACAAATCGCAAGAAAAGAAAGCCCGACAGAATTATTCTGTCGGGTTTTATCTATTCCACATCGTCGTATTCCATCAGATGGTTACACCTTTTATTTTACCTCGAAGTAGCAGTAGACGGGGAAGCTTTCTTTATAGTTATCGTCGGGAAAGACGCTTTTGCTTGCGCGGTAATGGCCCGGGGTCAGACCGTCGGTATCATAATAGGGACTGGTGAAGCGGAAGGTGGAGGTGAAGCCGGTGGTCGGCGTATAGGCTTCCATTGTCCAGGAACCGCCGCCGCCGATCATGCGCCACTGGCCGTCGATGTATTTTTCCACCTCGTAAGGTGCGCCGGTGGTATATTCGGCAGAAGCATCGGCCACCGTCCATGTGGCTTCGAGGGAAGTGATGCCTTTGGCATAATGTTTTTCGGTGGGGGTCATATAGAGTGCATCTGCATTGGGGCGGTCTTCGGGCGTATCTTTGCCGGTCTGCAGGGCATCCAGCTCGGAGAGGGTCACAAGGGTCGGGTCACCTTCAAAGACGATGGGCAGAGCGAGGCGGCGCAGCTCGTCGGTCAGGCTTTCATCCTCGGGCAGAAAATAGGGAGCCAGCAGTTCGCGAACAGCCTGCTGATTGGCCGGACGGTTGAGGGCCAATGTGATACGCAGACGGAACTTGCCAATACCCGAGCCTTCGACTGCAGGACCGTCGTAGTCTTCAGCCCTTACCAGTTCGGTCAGCTTTTCCTGCAAAGCCGGCAGATCGGCATAGGTATTGTAGCTGACATTGATATACGCTGCATCGGCACCGCCGGACAGCGACTTCATAAAGTCAAGGTCGCGCTCCAGAGGGTCACGGACAATAACGGTCAGCTGTTCGTCCTCCATGTAGCTGTTGATATAGTAGCCGGGAAAGCCGAAAAGATCGTCGACCGGCAGGCCGGCCTCGAAGTCGAGCACCTGCTGGGGGATCTCGGCGGCATGGA
>JAFQKM010000295.1 GCA_017396925.1 Clostridia bacterium | reverse complement strand
GGCGTAGGCGGCGCGGAAGAGGATACCTTCGCCAAAGGCCGGGCCGGTGAAGGTCAGGCCGATGGGCTGATTGCTTTCCTTGCCGACGCCGATGGGCACCGAGATGGCCGGATAGCCCGACGAGGGCGGTATGTTGTTCCAGCCGAGGTTGACGATGCAGTCGAGGTTGTGTTCTTTCAGCAGACCGTCGACCAGCGCGCGGCTCTCGCGCAGGGCCGAAATACGGGCGTGCAGATACTGGGGGTCGGTCAGGCGGCCGGTGGTCTTGTGCTGGGCATCGAGGGCGATCGACTGGCCATACTTGAGGCAGCGCTCGGGATCGCGGTTGTTGAAGTCGATGATCTCCAGAAGACTCTTGGCGCCGGGATCGTCGCAGGTGGCGAGGTAGGCATTGAGGCACTGCTTGAACTCATAGAGCATGATGTCCATGCTGGTCTCGCGGGCGACACCGGGCATATCGACCTCGACCAGCGTTGCGCCGGCCTCTTCGAGGGCCTTGAGGGCTGCCGGCAGCAGGTCGCGGTGCTCCTGCGCCCAGCGTTCTTCGCCGGCATGGCTGATGCCGATGCGCATACCGCGCAGGCCGTCGGGATCAAGATATTTGGTGTAGTCTTCCAGCCAGGGATCGATGGCCGCTGTAGCCGGGTCTTCGGGGTCGGTGCCGGCCAGTACGGTCAGCAGGTCTGCTGCATCGGCCACTGTACGGGTCAGGGGGCCTGCGGTATCCTGTGCTGTACAGATGGGGATGATGCCCGTACGGCTGACCAGACCCTTGGTGGGCTTGACGCCGACCACACCATTCCAGTTGGCCGGACAGAGGATCGAGCCGCTGGTCTCGGTGCCGACGGCGATGGCGCAGAGATTGGCCGATACCGCCGCGCCGCTGCCGGCGCTCGAGCCGCCCACATTGAGGTCGGCCCCATAGGGATTGAGAACGGCGCCGCCGCGGGAGCTGAAGCCGTTGCGCATACCGGCGGTCAGGAAGTTGGCCAGCTCGGTCAGATTGGCCTTGCCGAGGATGATGGCGCCGGCCTCGCGCAGACGGGTGACGATGTGGGCGTCAAAAGGGGCATAATTGTCGGCCAGCGCGAGGGAGCCTGCGCTGGTGTGCATCTTATCGCAGGTATTGATGTTGTCTTTGATCAGTACAGGGATGCCGTGGAGGGGGCTGCGGGGGCCGGTCTGGGCATATTCGCGATCGAGGGCCTCGGCGATGTCGAGGGCATCGGGGTTGATCTCCAGTACCGAATTGAGGCTGGGGCCGCTCTGGTCGATGTCGGCGATGCGCTCGAGATACTGCAGGGTCAGCTCCAGCGCCGTCAGCTCGCCCGATGCGTATGCGGCCTGAATATCAGAAATGGTGGTTTCCAGAAGGTCAAACATAGTCAATGCTCCTTTCAAAAAGGCCCGGACAGATGCCGGGCCTTTCGGGTGGTCATAAACTTATTTCCACAGCTTGTAGAAATGGACGATGTCCATATCCTCGGGCATCTCGAGGCCGTGGCTGCCCAGGTTGCCGTCGATATCGTGGCAGCCGTGGTCGGGCAGGAAGGCAGCCATGCAGCGTTTGCCGGCCCATGCCTGTTCGGCAGCATGGAGCAGCATTTCGAAGTCGGCAGCGTTCTTCTTCAGCTCTTCGATGGCCTCGACCGACTCGGTGCCGGTGCGGTGCATCTGTGTATCATAGTTGCCGTTGTAAACAACGACGATGTCATGCTCGTCCTTGGCAAGGATCTCCAGCGCATGCTGGTTGCACTCGGCAGGTGTGGCGCAGAAGATATAGTCCATCTCTCTCTCCTTGAAGATCTCGGAGATCGAGTCGCCCTCGGTCGAGATGATGATGGGCTTCTTGCCGGCCTTCAGCGCGGCGTCGAAGAGGGTCTCGCAGGACAGAACGGGCTTGACATAGGCCTGAATGCCGTGGTCCTCGGGGTTGAGGCCGGAATACATCGAAGCGAAGCAGACCGGGGTGACCGAAGGCATGACCGACAGGATGGGCAGGGCCATCTGTGTATTGGTGACGATGGGGGTAAACAGCTTGGTGTACTTCTGATAGAGCCACATGGCGATGGCGTCGGGGTTGTAGAGCAGGGCGCGCTCGACCTTCTCTTCGCCAAAGGCCTTCTGGGCGGCGGCCATAACGATCTCGTTGGGGACGTCGGCACCCTTGGGAGGCTCGAAGCCCATGAGGGCGGTGACGGTGGCGGCAGTCTGGGTGATGCGCATGGAGCTGTTGGATTTGATCATAGGAAAACACCGGTCCTTTCAAATATAGTGGTACTGAAATTTAGTTTACACGATAATGCGTGGATGTGTCAATGCTACTTCCCCTTTTTGGTTTTGTCGAGGAGCTTTTTATAGGGCATGAGCATGCCTTCGGTCATTTTGCTGCCGGCCTTGGCCTTGAGCTTGGGGTTGGACATGAGGGCGCCGACGGCGTACATGGCCAGCATACGGCCCGGCTTTTTCTGGGGGAAATCGTACTGTCCGTGGGCCTTGTAGAACCGATGGTCGGCCTTCATCATGCCCTGCATCTGCCAGATCAGATCGCGGAAGATCTTC
>JAFQKM010000294.1 GCA_017396925.1 Clostridia bacterium | reverse complement strand
CCTGCTGGAGAAGAATAAGGTCATGAACCTGACCGCCGTCCGCGAGAAGAACGAGGTTGCCCGCCGTCATATGGCCGACAGCCTGTTTCTGCTCAAGTGTGCCGATCTGAAGGGCAGGAAGATCCTCGATATCGGCACCGGCCCGGGCTTCCCCGGCATGCCCCTCAAGCTCTATGATCCCGAGCTGGACATCACCATGCTGGACTCCACCAGCAAGCGCATTGCCTTTATCAACGAGGCAGCCGGCCAGCTGGGCGTTGAAGTCAAAACCATGGCGGCCCGTGCCGAGGAAGTGGCGCCCCAGATGAAGGGCAAGTTCGATATCGTCACCTCCCGTGCCGTTGCGGCGCTGGATGTACTGACCGAGCTTTCGATGGCCTTTGTCAAGGTAGGCGGCTATTTCATGCCTATGAAGAGCTGTAACGAGGCATCAAAAGAGGAGCTGGAAAAGGCCATGCACGCCATCGAGTTTATGGGCGGCAAGCTGGTGGGCACCAAGGAATATTCGGTGGAAGAGGGCGTTATGCGTCAGGTATTGATCATCGAGAAGGTCAAGCACTCTCCCAAGGGATATCCCAGAAAATATGCGGCTATTTCCAAAAAGCCCCTGTAAATGACAGAATCATCGGTCCGCTGCCAACGGCCGCGGACCTTTTCTATGCTGTTTCGCCATAATTTTTATCCAATATTTGGTAAAATGATCCCGAAGGAAGTGAAATTATGGCGTTTTCCATTGAACTTAAGGGGAGTGGGCCGCGGCTCAAACATATTCCCATTCATAAAATCAGCCCCAATCCGCATCAGCCGCGCCGGATCTTTGATCGGGCCGCGCTGGAAGAACTGGCCGAAAGCATCCGCCGGTATGGTGTGATCACGCCGCTGACCGTCCGCAGGATGGGGGATCGATATCTGCTCATTGCCGGCGAGCGCCGCCTGCGGGCATCCAAGCTGGCCGGAATGAACAGCGTACCCTGCTATATTTTAGAGGCCGATGATCAGCGCAGCGCCGAATTGGCGCTGGTAGAGAATTTGCAGCGGCGGGATCTGGATCCCTTCGAGGAAGCCGAGGGTCTGCTGCGGCTGACAAGGGAGTTTGGCCTGACCCAGCAGCAGGCGGCCGAACAGATCGGCAAGACCCAGGCGGCTGTGGCCAATAAGCTGCGTCTGCTTAAGCTGTGTCCGGGGACGATCGATCTGATTCGTACGCATGGACTGACCGAGCGGCATGGTCGCGCGCTGTTGGCGCTGGATGGGGAAGAGGAGCAGGTGGCAGCGGCGAAATATATTGCCGACCATGGACTTAATGTGGCCCAGAGCGAAGCTTATATCGAGCAGCTGAAGGCCATGCCGGCTCCGGAGGACAAGCCAAAGCCGGTGCGGCAGGTCTTTATCCGGGACGTCCGATTCTTTATCAACAGCATTACCAAAGCCGTCGATTCGGTGCGCAGCGCCGGGCTGGAGGCTACCTGCACCCAAACCACCGAGAATGGCGATCTGCTGCTGACCATCACCATTCCACGGGCCGTAAAGCAGGGAGAAAGCCGCTGAATAAGCGGCTTTTCTTGTGCGGATATATAAAAGTATAACTTTTGATCTGTAAAGCGGAAGAGCTTTACGTTTCACATGAAACAAGGGGTGTTTCACGTGAAACAGGGCAGGGGAGAGGGGAAAATTACGATGATGAAAAGCGAAAAACTCTTGGCCGATTTTCTTTACACTTTTGCGCAAAGCGTGTATAATGAACTTACGCACAACCACTTAGAGATTATCGGAGGAGAACCATGGCAAAAATCATCGCATTCGCCAACCAGAAGGGCGGCGTCGGCAAAACGACGACGGCGGTCAATATGGCGGCATTTGTCGCGGCCAAGGGCAACAAAGTCCTGCTCTGTGACCTCGACCCCCAGGGAAACTCCTCTTCGGGGTACGGTTACCCCGGCGACAAGAAGGAAAATATCTATTATGCTCTGCTGGGCCAGTGCACCGCTGAGGCGGCCATTTACAAGACCAAATGGATCGACCTGCTGCCGTCGGATATCAATCTGGCCGGCGCCGAACTGGAACTGGCTACCGGTGAGCTGCGCGAAAAGGCACTGCGCAACGTATTGTCTCAGGTCTGGGACAATTACGACTATATTTTCATCGATTGTCCGCCGTCGCTGGGCCTGCTGACCATCAATGCGCTGGCGGTGGCCAACGGCGTAATCGTTCCCATGCAGTGCGAGTATTATGCACTGGAGGGCCTCAGCCAGCTGGTGTCCACCATCCGTACGGTCAAGAAGCTGTATAACCCCGGCATCGATATCGAGGGCATCATTCTGACCATGTACGACGGCCGCACCAATCTGACCCTGCAGGTGGCCGAAGAGGTTAAGAAGTTCTTCGGCAAGAAGGTCTATAAGACGGTCATTCCCCGCAATGTACGCCTGTCGGAGGCGCCCAGCCACGGTCAGCCCATCATTGCCTATGATCGCCTGTCGCGCGGTGCAGAGGCCTATAACGAAGTCGCCAACGAGTTTTTGAAGAACCAGAGGGGAGGGGCTAAAGCCAGATGACATCCGGAAAAGGACTCGGAAAGGGACTGTCGGCTCTTTTTGGAGAAGAAT
This sequence comes from Clostridia bacterium, assembly GCA_017396925.1. GTDB lineage: Bacteria > Bacillota > Clostridia > Oscillospirales > Butyricicoccaceae > RGIG1902. Next base: position 1,869 of record JAFQKM010000294.1, on the reverse strand, counting down.
TCAACGACGAAACCCAGCTGAATGCCATTAAGCTTCGGGATATCGAGCCCAATCCCAACCAGCCGCGCCGCGAGTTTGATCCTGTGGCGCTGGAAGAACTGGCCGAATCGATCCGCCAGAATGGCATTATCACCCCCATCACCGTCCGCAAGGCAGGGGAGAGCTATCAGATCATTGCCGGCGAGCGCCGCTGGCGTGCCGCCCGCATGGCCGGGCTGGACGAGATCCCGGCTTATGTATTGGACGTCGACGAGCGGGAAGCCTATCAGTATGCACTGGTCGAGAACCTGCAGCGTCAGGATCTGAATCCCATCGAAGAAGCCCTGGGCTATCAGCGCCTCATGGAGGATTACGGCTATAGCCAGGAAAAGGCCGGCGAGAAGGTGGGACGCTCCCGTTCCTACATTGCAAATGCCCTGCGTCTGCTGACGCTGCCCCAGATCATCACCGATATGATCGCTTCGGGCGCGCTGTCGGCCGGACATGGCCGCGCACTGGTCGTATTGGACGAGCAGAAGGCGATGGAGGCAGCAAAGTCTATCCTCGAGAAGGAACTGTCGGTCCGCGAGACCGAAAAGCTGGTCAAGCGCCTGCTGGAAGAGGTGCCCGATGAGGCAGAGGAAAAGAAGGAAGATACCGTGGCCATGTATGTCCGTGAGCTGGAGCGCAATCTGGCCAGCAGCACCGGCCACAAGGTCACCATCAAGCATGGCCGCAAAAAGGGCAAACTGACTATTGAATATTACGGCAACGACGATCTGGATAAGATCTGTGCCGCACTGAATAAAATCGAAAAAGAGTAAAGTAAGAGGTATTATTTATGCTGGATATTAGACTGATCAAGGAAAATCCCGAAGATATCATCAAGCGCATGGCCGATAAGGGCAAGGATGTTCGCGCCGAGGTCGAGGAGATCCTCAAGCTGGACGGCGAGCGCCGCGCCCTGATCCTCGAGACCGACAACCTGAAGTTCGAGCAGAACAAGGTCTCCAAGGAGATCCCCAAGATGAAGAAGGCCGGCGAGGACACAGCTCCCATTCTGGCCAGAATGAAGGAGCTTTCCGAAAAGATCAAGGAAAACGACGGTAAGGTCCGCGAAGTTGACGCTGCATTCCGCAATGTCATGCTGGCGCTGCCCAATCTGCCCGATCCCGACCTGCTGCCCGGTGAGAAGGAAAACAACCAGACTCTGCGTGTCCATGGCGAGCCTCATGTCTTCGACTTCGAGCCCAAGCATCATGTTGACCTGTGCACCGATCTGGGCCTGATCGACTACGAGCGCGGCACAAAGCTGTCGGGCAGCGGCTTCTGGGTCTACAGAGGCATGGGCGCCCGTCTGGAGTGGGCGCTGCTCAACTATTTCATCGATACACATCTGAACGACGGCTACGAAATGGTTATGGTTCCCCATATGCTGGGCGGCGAGACCGGCACCGTTTCGGGTCAGTTCCCCAAGTTCCGCGACGAAGTATACTGGCTGGAGAGCGAAGAGGGCGAGGCAAGAAGCCACTTCATGCTGCCCACCGCCGAGACCGCACTGGTTTCCCTGCACATGAACGAGATCCTTACCGAAAAGGAACTGCCCAGAAAGTATTTTGCATACACCCCCTGCTTCCGTAAGGAGGCTGGCAGCCATCGTGCCGACGAGCGCGGCATGGTTCGCGGCCACCAGTTCAACAAGGTCGAGATGTTCCAGTACACCCTGCCCGAGAAGTCGGACGAAGCTTTTGAAGAGCTGGTCTGCAAGGCAGAGGCACTGGTCAAGGGCCTGGGCTTCCATTTCCGTACCGTCAAGCTGGCTGCCGGCGACTGCTCGGCTTCCATGGCCAGAACCTATGACATCGAGATCCATATCCCCTCGATGAACGG
>JAFQKM010000293.1 GCA_017396925.1 Clostridia bacterium | reverse complement strand
GGGTACATCGGTGATGCCCTTGGCCAGATCATAGCTCAGGAAGGCCAGCTCACGGCCCTCGGTCAGCTTCTTACGGACCGAAGGGGTGAAGGTGCCGGTCTCGAGATTGTCGTAGATCCCCTGCAGCGAGCCGAAACGCACCAGCAGATCCATGGCGCCCTTTTCACCGATGCCGGGGATGCCGGGAATATTGTCCGACTTGTCGCCCATAATGGCCTTGAGGTCGACGATCTTATCAGCTGTCAGGCCCTGATAGGCTTCGGCAAACTTTTCGGCATTGAAGATATCGGTGGTCGTCTGGCCCATACGGGTGGTGACCAACGCGACATCGGCGCCCTCGGCGATAAACTGCAGGCTGTCGCGGTCGCCGGTGACGATGGTGCAGCCATCGCCGTCTTCCCGGCAGATGCGGGCCAGGGTACCCAGCAGGTCATCGGCCTCGAAGCCCTCCATCTCCATACGGGGAACCCCCATCAGATCGAGGCACTCCTTCAGCAGGGGGATCTGTACGGCCAGATCCTCGGGCATGGGCTTGCGCTGGGCCTTATAGCCGTCGTACATCTTGTGGCGGAAGGTCTTGGCCTTGAGGTCAAAGCAGACGCATACGCCGTCGGGCTGCAGATCGCCCAGCAGCTTGTAATACATATTGAGAAAACCATAAATGGCATTGGTCGGAACGCCGTCCTTGTTGCTCAGGGGGCGCACACCGTAGAACGCACGGTTGATCAGACTGTTGCCGTCGATGGCCATGAGTTTCATAATCTATCCCTCTTCAGGTGAAAACTGGAATACTTTTACAGCATTTTCACCCACAAAATATTATATCTAATTTTCAAAAAAAAATCAATAAAACCCCTTGACATTCTGAAAAAAACGGTTATAATAAGTCATGTTGTTAAGACATAGCGATGTTGTGTAACGGTAGCACAGCTGACTCTGGATCAGTTAGTCAGGGTTCGAATCCTTGCATCGCTGCCACTAAGGTCACACCTTTGGGTGTGACCTTTTTGTTTTGTCTGAAAGCCCTAAAAGAAGCAGTTCGGTTTGCGAACTGCTTCTTTTTTATTATTTCTTTTTGAGGCCCAGCGGATAGCAGATATCAAAATTGCTGTCGAGGTAGGGTTCGATCTGTGCCCAGTCGCCTTCGCCGTAGCGGTCGATAAAGTCCCTGCGGACGGCGGCATTGATCTCGCAGCCGGCCTCGCCGAAGATGGCTTCGATGATCTCGCCCATGGTGGCAAACTGATTGGCCATGATATAGGGGAAGGGCGGTGCATCGGCCATACGGGAGCCAATGGGTGCATCGGCTGCACAGCCGGGGTTCTCGCAGCGCTGGAGGCAGTATTCGGCGTCGCAGAGAATCTGCCTGACCTCATAGGGAATGCCGGGATTGAAGCTCTTGACATTCATGGTGTCGACATGGCGGCAGAAAAGGCGCTCGGCTTCCTTGGGCGTGCCCAGCTGGCCAAACAGGCGATGGGCCGTACACTGGTGGATCCTGACTTCAAAAAGCTCGGGCGACAGGAAGCGCTCGCCGCCGTGGGGCGCATCTTCCCGTTTCATCTCTTCGGTGGAAACCACCTCGCGATAGCGCTGGTAGTGTTCAAAATCCAGCGGATTGCCGTCGCGAACAGCACGCTGGGCCGCGCGGTTACCCTGCTGGAACATATACCGATGGAAGGCGGTCAGCAGTGCATCCTCGGCCTGCTGCGGAAAACGCTCGTACAGATAACGGTAATAACGGTCGATGAGATAGGCCTGCATATTCTGTGCAAATGCCATGGTTCAACACTCCTTTTGGTGGTTCTATGCTCAAAGGGTATCACAGCTTTCTGCGTCTTGTCAAATCATTGCGTCCGTTGCATTTCCCCTGTTCCCATGCTAAACTGAAGGCAGAATACGTCGGGAGGTATACATCATGGAAAAGATCCGCGTATGGACCAAGCAGCATAAGATCGTGTGGGAGATCCTCGACCGCGAAGGGGTCTATCATGCCCTGCGCGCCCCCATCAAGGCCAAGGCCGAATCCGATTTTATCGGCCACATATACGATTGGCTGGCCAAAAACAGCCCCACAGCCAAAGAAAAGCCTGCAGGGGCCGATTATCCCATCTGGCTGGCTTTTTCCCGTGAGGGCACCAGGCTGCCCACGCCCGACACGGTATTGATCGAGCTGGAGATCGACCCGGCGATGATCACCCACATCAACATCG
>JAFQKM010000292.1 GCA_017396925.1 Clostridia bacterium | reverse complement strand
GGCCGAGAACCAGCGTGCCACCAAGGCCTATACCACCGCACTGGCCGCCGCCATTCAGCTGGGTTATCTGTGGATGCTCTCCCATGGTCAGGATAAGATCCAGATGCTCATCGCCTATCCCAAGGGCGTCAAGTCGGCCAAGCTTTACGATAAGGCCGTTCAGCTGGTGGGCCGCAGTCTGCCCCAGGGCGTTCAGCTTCGCCATAAGCTGATGGCCGAGAGCGCCGCCGCCGGTACCTACATCCGTGTTACCCAGCCTGAGGGTCTGCCCATTCATACCACCAGCGATCTGGCGGTCATCGACATCGGCGGCTCGACCACCGACATCGACGTCTGCCGTCAGGGTCAGCCCATGTGCTCGGGCAGCTTTGCCTATGCCGCCAACCTCTTCCAGCTGTCGGCGTTGCTGGCGCTGCTGCACAGATCCCACGAAGGCGCCCACGGCCGCTGGGGCCATGGCAACGGCATGGATATTCTGAGCGGTATCTTCCGTGAAAGCCGCGAGCTGCCCAAGCTGGGCCGCAAGATCAGCCAGTCGTTGGAAAGCTCCATGCAGGCCGGCAAGGCACAGGCCCGCCGCAGCATCTGGAACGAGGTCGACCGTAAGCGCCTCGAGAGCCTCTTCCGCGGCGGCAGCTGGATGATCGATCCGGTCGACAGCCTGACCCAGCACTGGCTGCAGCTGTGGAGTCTGCCGGTCTTTGAACTGTTGGCCGGCAGCATGAAGGGCCTGGAAGGCAGTGCCGTCTATTCGGCCATGGTTGGCGCGGGCTCCATCTATCTGGAGGGCCTGCTGCAGTCGGACAGCGGCTTCCGCAGCCGTATCGACCGCTGGATCGTCGAACACAGCGGCCTCCGTGCCCACAAGATGGTCTTTACCGGCAGCCATACCAAGCCGGAGGTTGCCCATGGCATGCTGATGGCCGAGCTGCGCGGCACCGAGGGCAGTGTCCCCGAGATCGAAGAGGCCGCGCCGACCTTCCTTGATCCTGCCGCCGTCACCCTCGAGCAGTACCGAGCCTTTGTCGAGCGCCTCAAGGCCGAGCGCCTGGTCGCGCCCGAAGAGGAACCCGACGACAGCTATGGCCTCCGTTCGGTCTATGATCTGCTGGAGTATACCCCTGCCACCCTCGACGGCTTCGATGACTTTGCATCGATCGTCAGCGATGTGGCCCAGCGCTTCCCCGATGTTCTGACCGGCGCCGAACCCACCCTGCTGCTTTATCTGGTGGCCTTTGATGTTGCCGTTCGAAATCTGCTCAACCTGCAGCTGCAGGCCAGATAGAAGAGAGGAGCCGTTTTATGAAACGCAAGCATCTGATCCTGCTGCCCGCCTTTGCCGCCGCTCTGGCGGCGTGGGTGGGGGCCGGGTATTATCTTCACCGCATGGGCACCTTCCGGGCCTGCCTGACCCTGCTCGACCTCATTCTGCTGGCCCATCTGCTGCTGGCCCGTCTGGATATGCTGCGTGAGCGACTGCAGGCCTGGCCGGCAGGAGAGAAGCGGCTGCGGCTGCATCGACGCAGCCGCAAGGAAAGGGCCGGTATGGAGGCAGAGATCGAAGAACCGGCCTCGGTAAGAGACGAGCAGCGCCGCCCATGGCAGCCGCCCGAGGAACCGACAACGCCCAAATATGATCCGCCTCCGGTACAGCAGGATCATCCGGCCGAACAGCCGCAGGCACGCCCTGCGCGCGATCCCTCCGGATGGTATGCCGAGCTGATCGAACCCGAGCGCCTGCAGCTGGGGCTTCTGCCGCGATTACGCCCGAGTCAGCAGCGTACAGCCCTGCAGATCGTGGCAGGGAAGGGGGTATATGGTTTGGTGGTTGCAGAACACTGGCTGGGCCAGCAGCGCCGCGGCAGCGATCTGATCAACCAGCATCTGCCCGCCCTCTTCCATATGGGGCAGCTGACGCCCGGCGCCCTTTACCGTATCCGCCGGGAGGGTATGCGTCCGGCAATGCTTGCCCCTACACCCGACGGCAAACTGGAGGTTACCGAAAAAGGCAGCCTGATCGTCGACCGCTGCTGAGCAAAGCTCCCTTCGGGGAGCTTTTTCTTTTCCCTGTGGGATGCTTGACTTTCCTGCGGTATAAAGGTATAGTGGGGATAGTACGATTTAATGCATTGCCTTGCAGGCTGCAGGGCATGGAAAGGGAAGGAGCATAACGATGGATAAGATTTACGGACATGAATATATGAAGGTGGGCTGCAACTGTGCCCAGGCAACGCTGGTATCGCTGGCAGAAGAGGCCGGCCTGACCACGGCAGAGGCCATGAAGATGGCTTGCCCCTTTGGCGGCGGCTGCCGCGCAGGCGAGATCTGCGGTGCGGCGGTCGGTGCGCTGCTGGCCCTCGGTCAGGTATTCGGCAATACCGATTGGGAAGACAAACCCACCCGCGAGAAGGCCGATGCACTGGCCATCCAGTTCAATCAGTGGTTCAAAGCCACCCACGGCGCCATGACCTGCCGTGACCTGACCGGCGTCGACACCTCGACACCCGACGGAAAGAAGTATTTCCACGACCATCCCGAAATCAAGGAAAAGGTCTGCTTCAAGGCGGTCGACAGCTCGATCGAAAAGATGAAGGAGATCATTGCCGCCAATAAGTAAAGGAAAGAGCGCATCAGCGCCGCCGATTCAATCCACCTGTATCAGTATTGAGGATCTAAAAAGATTATGGGTTTATATCAACAGATGAAG
>JAFQKM010000291.1 GCA_017396925.1 Clostridia bacterium | reverse complement strand
CAAATGCAGTTAGCGGAAAAATTAAACATTTCCAATAGAGCGGTATCTAAATGGGAAACGGGCAAAAGTCTCCCAGATGCTTCTAATATGCTTGAATTATGTGAGATCTTAGGTATCACAGTGAATGAACTGCTCAGCGGAGAAAGGATTACTACTATGGAAGAGTATCAGAAAAAGGCAGAACAGAACATGGTTGATTTACAGGATAAGAAAGCACAAGCTCAAAAGAGCCTATTTAGAGTAAACCTTATTTGGGTAGTAATTGCTGTATTATTAACACCGGCACATTTAGCAATTAACTACTATTTCCCCGATAATCATGGAACAGGAATTGGCGGGTTAATATTACTAATCGGATTTGCAATGTTTGTCTTTTATTTCATTAGATATTACGAGATTAAGCTTAAATGATCGTTACTTCCCCCAACAACTGAATACCGAAAAACAGACCGTTGACACACATACCCATGCGCAAAAGTTGACGGTCTTTTTTTATACCCATTTAAAAAAAGGAGGTCACACGGAATGGCGAAACCGAAAAACCTTGAACAGCTCCGAGCCGAAACACAGCTTGCACACAAACAGCACAAGCGGAGCGTCTGGAAAACAGAAAGCATCCGTGTGGCAATCGTCACACGGATGCTTAACTGTCTTATGGACACCTGACTATTGCCGGGGGCTTTTATTATTCCTTTCGATGCGATCAAAGAGGCTATTGTTTCCTCCGATGGATGCTTGCGCGGCAGGGGACAGGCGTGCTATGATATATACTGAAGAAAAATCGGAAAGCGAGGTTTTAATTCCATGCAAAGATTTGATACCCAGGTTCAGTACCTGCGCTATAAAGTTCTGCGTGAGGTGGCCCGTCATGCCTTCGAAGGCAACCTGATGGAAAGCTTCACCAGCATTCCCAAGCTGATCGCCCCCGGCCCCAAGCCCACCATGCGCTGCTGCATCTATAAAGAGCGCGCCATTCTGGCCGAGCGCATCCAGATCGCCGTCAACGGCGTGCCCGAAGACAGCGACCAGATCGTCGAGGTCATCGATATCGCCTGCGACGAATGCCCCGTATCGGGCTATCTGGTCTCCTCCGACTGCCGCGGCTGCATTGCCCACCGCTGCCAGGAGGCCTGCCCCCGCGACGCCATCTATTTCGACGAAAACCAGAAGGCCCGCATCGACAAGTCCAAGTGCATCGAGTGCGGCCGCTGCGCCAACGTCTGCCCCTACGGCGCCATCAACAACTTCAAGCGTCCCTGCGTCCGTAACTGCAAGGCCGGCGCCATCACCATGAACGAAGACGGCGTTGCCCAAATCGACAAATCCAAGTGCACCGACTGCGGCGCCTGTGTCTATCAGTGCCCCTTCGGCGCCATCACCGACAAGACCTATTTGCTGGCCGTTGTCAACTGCCTGAAGGAAGTACTGGCCGGCGCCGACAGGAAGGTCTATGCCCTCATCGCTCCGGCCATCGCCAGCCAGTTCAAGGGCCCCAAGCTGGGTCAGGTCGTGGCCGGCATCAAGGCGCTGGGCTTCACCGACGTCATCGAGGTCGCGCTGGGCGCCGATATGGTCGCCCTGGAAGAGACCCGCGAGCTGGTCGAGAAGGGCTTCCTGACCTCTTCCTGCTGCCCTGCCTTTGTCAACTACATCGAAAAGCAGCATCAGAATATGCTCAGGTTCAAGTCGCACAACCTGTCGCCCATGGCGGCGCTGGGCAAGAAGCTGCGCGAGATGGATCCCGAAGGCTATATCGTCTTTATCGGCCCCTGCATCGCCAAGAAGTCCGAGATCCTGCGTCCCGAGGTCAAGCCCTATGTCGACGCCGTTCTGACCTTTGAGGAGCTCAAGGCCCTCTTCGACTGCCGCGCCATCGTGCTGGAAGAGCAGGAAGAGGCCGAGGTCGACGACGCTTCCTACTTCGGCCGTATCTTTGCCCGCAGCGGCGGCCTGACCGAGGCTGTCCGTCAGGCCATCGTCGAGCTGGGTCTCGAGGATCAGTTCGACTTCCGCCCCATCACCTGCGACGGCCTGGAAGAGTGCCGCGCCGCTCTGATGAAGGCGGCCCACAACACCCTCGGCTATAACTTCATCGAGGGTATGGCCTGCACCGGCGGCTGCATCGGCGGCGCCGGATGCGTCAACCACGGCGTGAGAAACCGATCGGAGATCGACAAATACGGCAAGTTAGCCGGCGAAAAGACCATCGGCGAGGCCGTCGAACAGAGCCGCGTAAAATAAGCATAGGTAAGCCGCTGTGCCGTAACGGCCCCTCGGGGCCGCGCGCCCAAAAAATAAACCCACCGGAGTGATCCGGTGGGTTTTGCTTTTATTCTTCGTCAGATTCGGGTACAATGACTTCAGAGACTTCCTCGTCTTCGGCGTCCTCTTCCTCTTCGTCCTCTTCGGGGACGACATACTTGAGGGGCGGATTCAGGAACCATGCGCCGCAGTAGAGGGCCAGGCCGGCGCAGAGCAGCAGGTCGGCCATCGAGAAGATGAAGCCGCTGCCCAGCAGGGTACTGATCACCGTGCAGACGGTCAGCATAATGGCGGCCAGCACAGAGGCGGTGACAAACAGGCTGCGGCTGCGGTCCATAAACCGCATGGAGGCGATGCTGTAGAGGGCGGCGGTGAGGGCTACAACGGTCAGCACCTCAAAGGCATAAAGATCGCTGTCGGGGCCGGCGGCGGCGTGGCTGCGGTAGACCAGCAGCAGATAGAGGCCGCTGGCAAAGATGGGCACGCTGGCCAGAATGTGGGGCAGCTGGGAATCGGTCTCTTTAAGGCCGAGGATCATGCCCAGGCCCGACAGGACCATGAGGGCCATGGTGCACAGGCTGAGGAGATCGGCGCCGTCGAGGGCCAGCTTGAGCAGCGCACCGCCCATGGTGACGATGGCGGCCAGCACAACGGCCGTCTTGAACCGATCGGTGATCTCGAGGGTCTCGGGGGCCGGCTTTTTGCCATAGAGCAGGCCGAAGCCCAGGCAGAGGGCCAGGCCGGCAGCCAAGAGTATGTAAAGCATGGCGGGGGGATTCTGGCTGCCTGCCAGCAGACGGCCGACGCCCAGCAGCAGGCCCACCAGGCCGGCACCCGCGACGGAAATAAATGTGCGGTCAGTTTTCATAATTGAACATCCATTCTGCATAAGATTGATAAAGAAGGACAAAGCCTCGTAGGACTTTGTACCTAACCCATATAGTATAGCATAAACTCTGTGAAAAAACAGAAAACTTTTTTGGAAAGGAAGAAAAATGAAACGTTTGCTTTGCCTGATGGCCCTGCTGATGGCCTGTGTATATGCGCTGCCCCTGGTGACGGTCGGTCTGGGCGGCGGACAAGACCCCGAAGCCGATCCGCAGGACGGGGCAGGGGAGGCCCGGCCCTCCTACGACGCCGATACGGTCATCACCCTCTGCCATGAGGGGGAGGTGCTGGAGCTCGACCTGCATACCTACCTCTGCGGCGTGGTGGCGGCCGAGATGCCGGCCTCCTTCCCCGAGGAAGCCCTCAAGGCGCAGGCGCTGGCTGCCCGTACCTACAGCCTCTATCAGCTCTCGCTCTATGACGCCGGCAAGGCCATCCCCGAGCAGCACAAGGGCGCGCAGCTCTGCTCTGACCATACCCACTGCAAGGCCTATACCGACCCCGAGGCCGAGGGCAAGGCCCTGTGGGGCGTCAATGCCGCCTATTACCGCGACCGCATCACCCGTGCCGTCGAGGCCACCGACGGTATGATCGCCACCTTCGAGGGGCAGCCCATTGCCGCCGTCTTTCATTCGACCTCTTCGGAAAAGACCGAAAGCGCCCTGTCGGTCTGGGGCAACGAGACCCCCTATCTGGTATCGGTCGACAGTCCGGGCGGCGAGGCTTCGCCCCGATGGCAGGGAGAGGTGGTCCTGTCTCAGCAGGAATTTAAAGACAAGCTGCTGGCCGCCTACCCTTCGATGGATCTGAGCTGCGACCCGTCCCACTGGTTCAAGGCCTCCGAGCGGTCGGAAGCCGGCGGTATCATCGAGGTGTCGGTGGGCGGTGTGCGGGTCAAAGGCACCGAGATCCGCAGCCTGCTGGGCCTTAACTCGACCAATTTTACATATTCCGTGCAGAAAAACGGCGACCTCTGCTTTAAAACCACCGGCTACGGCCACGGCGTGGGCATGAGCCAGTACGGCGCCAAGGCGCTGGCCGAAGAAGGCAAGACGTGCGAAGAAATCATTAAGTGGTATTACACCGGCGTGGAGATCGAAAGTGTAAAATAGATCGGAGTATTCTCTGCAAAAAATATTTTTTAGCCTCCATTGGCACCGGCATGGGCGCTGCCGCCCCAAACCCCAAAGATCGCAAATCGTTCTGCGGAACGATAGGGGCTCCGCCCATGCGATCTTTCGGGCGGAAACCGCGTTTCCCCCGAAGGCCCCCTT